>CAYSNK010000012.1:16040-24023 GCA_964432375.1 uncultured Oscillospiraceae bacterium
ATGAACTTCTTCCACCCCTTCTGATTGCCGAAGGCGGTGGGGGAATCGGACTCCTCGTCCTCCCCTTCCATGGCGCAGAAGCCGCCGATGGGCAGCGCGTGAAGGGAATAGAGGGTTTCCTTTCCCTGTTTCCGCCAAAGGGTGGGGCCCATGCCCATGGCAAACTCATTGACCTTTACGCCGCAGAGCCGGGCCGCGAGAAAGTGGCCGAACTCATGGACAAAGATGAGGATGCCGAACATGATGATTGCGAAAATAATATAGACCATACAGCCTCCAACTGCTCAAAAAATCCGCGCCCGGACGATCTCCCTGGCAGCGGCATCCGCCGCCAGAATATCATCCAAGGTGGGGCTGACAGGATTCGGCACCTGCCGGAGGGCGGCCTCCACCAGATCCGCTATCTCCAGAAAGCCCACCCGCCCCGCCAGGAAAGCAGCCACGGCCTCCTCGTTGGCGCCGTTCATAATGGCGCAGGCCGCGCCCGGGACCCGGGCGGTATCCAGGGCGATGCCCAGGCATCGGAAGGTCTCCAGATCCGGCGCCTCAAAGGTCAGGGGCGGACAGGCCAGCAAATCCAGGGGCTTTGCCACCGCCTCGCACCGCCTGGGGTAGGTCAGCGCGTACTGGATGGGCAGGCGCATATCCGGCGTCCCCAACTGGGCCAGCACCGCATTGTCATTATATTCCACCAGAGAATGGACAATGCTCTGCCGGTGCACCACGATTGAAATTTTTTCCGGGGGCATCCGATATAGCCGCATGGCCTCGATAAACTCCATCCCCTTGTTCATCATGGTGGCGGAGTCGATGGTGATCTTGGCGCCCATAGACCAGTTGGGATGCTTCAGCGCATCCTTCCGGGTCACGCTGCGGAGCTCCTCCCTTGTCCGCCCAAAGAACGGGCCGCCGGAGGCCGTCAGGATCAGGCGCTTGATTTCCCCGTGATCCCGGCAGCCCTGGATACACTGGAACAGGGCGGAATGCTCGGAATCCACCGGCACGATCTCCGCGCCATAGCGGGCTGCCGCGTCCATAACCAGCTCCCCCGCGCAGACCAAGGTCTCCTTGTTGGCCAGGGCAATCCGTTTTTTCTCCCGAATCCCGGCCAAGGTGGGCCGCAGGCCCACCATGCCCATGACGGCGGTGATCACCGTATCCGCCTCCGGCATGGCGGCGGCCTCCAGCAGGCCCCCCATTCCGGACAGAACTCTGACATCCAGGTCGGCAACCCGGGCCTTTAAGTCCCGGGCCGCCTTTTCCTCATAGCAGACAGCCAGCTTCGGCCTGAACCGGCGGATCTGCTCCTCCAGCAGGGCAGTATTCCGGTTGGCTGTCAGTGCGCACACAGACATTCCGCAGGCGGCAATCACCTCCAGTGACTGCCGCCCAATGGAGCCTGTTGAGCCTAAAAGGGAAATTACTTGACTCATTGGAACCTCCATTTTGCTTTCCGGGGAAAGCTCTGATGCAAGCGGCAGGAGCCGCCGTTCCGCCGCAGACGATTGGTTCAGACCTTCCCCAGGTCAGAACGCCGGAAATAGCTGAACCAGAATCAAAATCACCGGCGCCGCGAATATCATGCTGTCAAAGCGATCCAACATTCCCCCGTGGCCGGGCAGCAGATGGCCGTAATCCTTCACGCCCAACTGACGCTTAATCAGGGAAAACGCAAGGTCGCCCAGCTCGGTGGCCAGACCGCCAATCAGCCCATAGACTGCCATATACAGGAGGTTGACCGGCAGACCCGCCGCCAGATGGATCACAACGCCATAGAGCAGGCTGAACACCAGCCCGGCCCCAAGTCCGCCCAGATAGCCCTCCAGGGATTTATTGGGGCTGACGTTGGTGACGCCCCGATGCTTGCCCAGAAATACCCCCGCGAAATACGCGCCGCCGTCCGTGATAAAGGCCGTCAGCACCGGAAGCAGCACCCAAAATCTGCCGCTTGACATGGCGCGCAGCTCCACCAGGGCGCTGAGAAACGCGGGGATCAGCCCCCCTCCAAACAGGCAGACGCACAGCCGGGAAAATTCAATCTCCCGCTCTGTTCCGTGAACCTGAATCGCCAGCGCAAAAAGGGCGAACATCAGCAGGAGCCCCAGAGTATAGCCGGCTCTTACATCCAGCCCGGCCACGGCCACCAGCCATGTTCCCAGGGGAATCAGGGCGGCCCCGGCGGTGGAGACCACCACCAGGCCGGCCTCCTGGATCTTGGCGGCCCGGAGCAGCTCGTAACAGGCAAAGGCGGCAATCAGAGACACCATGAACCCCGTGGCCACAGAGGGAAGGAAAAACATCACCACAAAGAGCAGCGGGACGAAAATCACGGCCACCAGAATGCGCTTAAACATGGTCACACCCCTCCAAATCTGCGGGAACGCTTCTGGTAGTCCGCAAGGGCGGCCAGCAGATCCTTCCTGTCAAAATCCGGCCAGAGTACATCCGTAAAATAGTATTCCGCATAGGCAGACTGCCACAGCAGGAAGTTGGAGGTGCGGAGCTCGCCGCTGGGACGGATCACCAAATCCACATCCGGCACCCCGGCGGAATAGAGAAACCGGTCAAACTCCCCCTCGGTCAGCTCCTCCGGCTTCCGCTCTCCCCTGACGCAGGCCCCCGCAAAGGCCCGGGCCGCCCGGACAATTTCGTCCCGGCCGCCGTAGTTCAGGCAGATGTTCACAGTTAAGCCTGTGCAGCGCTTGGAGATCTCTGCCGTCTCCCGGCAGAGCCGCCGCAGCTCATCGGACAGCGGGGAAAGGTCGCCAAAGAAATGGAGCCGGACGTTGTCCTTTTCCATATCCCGGATGGCCTCCTTTAAATAGTTGTTCAGCAGCTTCATAATCGCCGCGACTTCCTCCGGGGGCCGCTTCCAGTTTTCGGTGGAAAAGGCGTACACGGTCAGGTATTCCAGCTTCATCTCACTGCATAGGGTCGCTATTTTGCGGAAAGTTTCCGCCCCCGCAGCGTGGCCCGCCGTCCGGGGCAGGCCACGGTTCTTGGCCCAGCGGCCATTTCCGTCCATAATGATCGCCAGGTGCCGGGGCAGCCTGGTCATATCAACCTCCGGCTCAGCCTCCTGATTGCGGAAAAAGATCATAATTGAGTGCCTCCTTGAAACGAACTGCGCGGAGCGGCAAGTGTCGCTCCGCGGCCCGGCGCAAAATTACACGCTCATCAGTTCCTTTTCTTTTTCGGCGGTCAGAGCGTCAATCTCCTTCACTTTCTTGTCGGTCAGCTCCTGCAGTTCTTTCTCATACTGCTTTGCGTCGTCCTCGGTCAATTCGCTTTTCTTCTTCATGGCCTTGATCTTATCAACCCCGTCGCGGCGGATGTTGCGGAGGGCCACCTTTCCGGCCTCGCCGTATTTCTTCACCTGCTTGGACAGGTCTTTGCGGCGCTCCTCCGTCAGTTGGGGAAACACCAGACGGATCACCTTGCCGTCATTCTGCGGGTTGATGCCCAGGTCGGATACCTGAATCGCCTTTTCGATGGCCCGCAGGAGAGAATGATCCCAGGGGGCAATCACCAGGGAGCGGGGATCGGGAGAGCTGATGGAGGCGACCTGGTTCAGCGGGGTGGGAGCGCCGTAGTAATCCATCGTAATATGATCCAGGACGGATGCGTTGGCACGGCCTGCGCGGACGCTTGCGAAGTCGCTGCGGACAGACTCGATGGTCTTGTTCATCTTTACCTCATAGGCTTTTGTCAATTCATTCATACTGTTTTCCTCCTGTATTTTCCTTTGGGAACCGCTGAACAAATGCGTCACCGGCGCCTAATCAGAGCTACTTTTTAGTGGACAATGGTGCCGATCCGCTCCCCCATAATTGCCTTGTAAATATTCTCAGGCTGTCTCAGGGCAAAGACCAGAACAGGCATGTGGTTATCCATGGAGAGGCTGGTGGCAGTGCTGTCCATAACCTCCAGATGCCGGGCCAGAACCTCGTTATAAGTGATTTCTTCATAGCGCTTTGCGCTGGGGTCCTTCATGGGGTCGGCGTTATAGACGCCGTCCACGTTTTTGGCAAGCAGGATCACGTCCGCGCCGATTTCCACCGCCCGCAGGGCGGCGGCGGTGTCCGTGGAGAAAAAGGGGTTCCCGGTGCCGCATCCAAAGATGACGACCCGGCCCTTTTCCAGGTGCCGCACCGCCCGGGAGCGGATATAGGGCTCCGCGATGGCGCGCATCTCGATTGCCGTCTGTACGCGAACCTCAACCCCTTTCTGCTCCAGCACATCCGCCACGGCCAGGCAGTTGATGGCGGTTGCCAGCATTCCCATGTGGTCGGCGCGGACGCGAACCATGTGGTCGCCGCCATCCTTTACGCCGCGCCAGATATTGCCGCCGCCGATGACGATGCCGATCTCAACGCCGCACTCCACGCACCGCTTCACCACATCGGCCACCTGGCCAATCACATCAAAATCCAGGCCGCGCTTGGCGTCACCGGCCAGCGCCTCGCCGCTTATTTTCAATAAAACTCTCTTAAACTTAGGTTCCTGCATTTGAAACAGCTCCTTTGTCTTACCTGTGCTTTCCCTATTTTAATATAATTCACGCAATTTGCATAGAGGGTTTCTAAAATTTTTCTTCCCCGGGGCCATTTTTATCCGGGAGCAGCCCGGACACCTCTGCCCCTTTCTCTCCGGCGGATTTACTTTTTGCACAAATTCAGATTTCCTATTGCAACGGGAAGCACAAAATTGTATAATAGTTTTATCAGGTGCCTTCCGCGCCGGAAATGAAGGGGGCGCCGGTTCAACCGGCAAGAGCGATTGATCCAGCGCTTCCCTAAATTGGAGATTGAGACAAATGAGTACAAAAGAATCCGAGCGCATCCAGCTGGCGTATAAATTGTTTTTCCGTGCCGCCCGGGAACCCGGCGTTGACCAGATCATTCAGGCTGCCCATGTCCTGTTCGGCTGCCCCGTCCTGTTTACGGACGAGTTCTTTCGGGTTTCCTCCATGTGCCCCAGCCATACAACCGGGAACGAGGAGTGGGACTATATCGTCCGCCACAAAATGATGGATCAAAAGCGAATCCTCTCCGTCATGGATGAATTTCTCTCCGGTGAAAAGCCCTTCTACAAGGTCTTTTATGCCAGCACCGGCTCCTGCGCCAGCTTCCCCCGCATTATGGGTGAGCTGGTGCGGGACAACGCGGTCTACGGCCATGTTTTTGTCTTTCTGGGGGATATCCCCTTGCAGGAGGATGACTTTGAGATTGTCCGGCTGATGCTGGACGCCATCAGCATCAAAATCGACAGCCGCATCCGGGGAATGTCAAGGTGGAACCTGGCCATGACCACAAAGCTCCAGGATCTGCTTTCCCCCGAAACCCCGCCCCATTTGCAGGACCTGGCCTGTGACATCCTGAAGGACGGCGTTTCCGGCGACTATGCCGTTATGACCACCCCCATTGGGGCAAAGGCTTCCCAGAAGGCTTTCGCGGAGTATGCCGTTTCCCAACTGCAGCAAATCTACCGCAATGTCATTTCCGTCGTCCACAACGGCAATATCGTCACCCTGATTGGCGAGGTAAAATCCCACGGCGGGCCAAGGGCGCTTCGCCCGGAAACCAACAGCTTTGTGAAAGAACTGTTCCAGTATTTTATGGAGCATGACCTGATCTCCGGCCTGAGCAACCGCTTCTCCGATATCCGGGAGGTCTATCCCCACTTCCGTCAGGCCGAGCTGACCGCCCGCCTGGCCTTGGAGAGCAACTTCCGGGAACCGGCGGTCTTTATGGATTTTATGCCGCTGCCCATGTTCTCCACGGTGCTGAACCAGGATGATGCCCGGGTGTTCCTCCACCCCGCCCTTGCCGAGATGAGGGAGTATGACAACACGCACGGGACGGAATACTATGAGACGATGCGGGTGTTCAGCCTGACCATGCACAACCGGGACGAAACCGCCGACCGGCTTTCCATCCATCGCAACACCCTGCTATACCGCCTGAACCGGATTTGCGAGCTGTTTGAGCTTCCCTTTGAGGACAGGAAGGTCGGCTTAAACATCCTGTGCAGCTATCTGCTGATGGAATGTGTGGAGCATAATAATTCCCTGCCCACAGATAACTTCCGGCAGGCAACCCGGGCCAAACAGACAAAGCCGGCAAAGGAGAAATGAGATGGCCGAAACGCTCGCGGAAAATGCCGCCCCGGGGCAGATCGCGGATCAAGCCTATACCGAACGGCACCTCCAGGGTCAGGACTTCTCCGGCCGGCAGTTTCACTCGGTGGTGTTTTACAGATGCGACCTTTCCCACTGCGATTTCTCCCATGCCAGATTTGTCAACTGCCGGTTCCGCAGCTGCACCCTCGACCACAGCTTTTTTCTGCAATCAGAAATTTTGTACACCCGCTTTTCCGGATGCACCGGCCATTCCAGCAATTTCAGCCTTTCGCATCTGAAATTTTCCGTCTGGTTTAGCTGTTTTTTGGAATGTGCCGTTTTCTCCAAAACCCTGTGGGAAAATTCCTCGATTCAGGATTGCAGATTTCCGGAGGCTTATCTGCCCGAATCCAGCCTGATCAAAACCAGGTTCCTGCGAACCGATTGGAGGAATAGCGATTTCACAGGCACCTCGCTCCGGGAAATCGACCTCTCCTCCTGCTCCGTTCAGGGCCTCCGCCTGTCGGAATCCCTGGAGAATCTGCGGGGCGCGAGGATTTCGCAGGAGCAGGCGGCGCAGTTTATCCGTCAGTTGGGCGTTAAAATTTCAAGAAACTCTGATTAAACGGATTTTTCGTCATCTAAAAAGGGCAGGCGAGGCTCCCCGCCACGGGGCAGCTTTCCCTGCCCTTTTTCCGCTTACACCGAAATCTTTCAGTGTTTTTTTGAAATATTTCGTCATTGACATTTCTTTGATTTCCCCCTATAATTCATATATTCATATATTCATATCGTTTTTATGGGTTATGCAGGAAAGGGGAAATGCACGATGGCGGAAAAATCCAATATTCTCGTTGCCATTGACGAGCTCCCCTCCTCTGTCTGGCAGGGCTTCGCGCACGACGCGCAGCTTGTCTTTGTCCGGGACGGCCGCGAGGCGGAGCGGCTCCTTCAGGAGCGCCGCTTCGATATTGTCCTACTGGATATTTTCCTCACCGGCGTAGACGGTCTGCAGCTTCTGCAGCTGATTCAGCAGAAAAGCCCCCGGCCCGCTGTGATCCTGACCAGCGAGGCGCCCAACTTCCAATTTGCCCGGCAGGGATTGCTGTACGGCGCCTGTGACTATCTGCTCCGCCCGCTGACCTTTGATGTGCTGAGCACCGCCTTTGCCCGAATCCGCCGCCGCTCTGTCACATCCGATCCGGTGCTGACAGAGACCCTCCTGCCGGTCTTTCAGGCGCTGGGCTCCCAGCGGTTTCCCCTCTGCTTGCAGGACGGCTTTGCCAGGCTCAGCGCACAGGACGCCAACCCGATCCACAGCGCCCGAAGCTGCCGCAGCCTGTTTCAGCTTCTGGTGCAAAAGTCCTATCAAGCCTATCCCTGGCTCTCCAAATATCTGGACGCAAAGGAGTGCGAGACGATCCCCGATATGAACATCAGCGACCCCCAGCTTGTGCAGTCCTCCTACTTAAAGCTGGGCCTCAATCTGAACCGCCTGTTTATGGTGCTCTATCCCAGGCCGACTGATCCCCAGCTTGCGGAAGTGATGCAGTATATGCTGACCAATGTGGACCGCCTTTTCTCCCAGAAAGAGGTCGCGCAGAGATTTTTCCTCAGCGCCTCCTCCCTCAGCGAGCGGTTCTCCCGCTGCGTACAGATCTCCTACCGGGAATACACCCAGGGACTGCGCATCAACCGCGCCGCATATCTGCTGCGGAATACAGACATGAAGCTCTATGAGGTCTGCGGGAAGCTGGGCTTCAAGGACGTCAGCTATTTCTCCCGCCAGTTCAAGCAGACAACCGGGAAAACGGTCACCAGCTACCGGCAGGGCCCATACTGGGACTTCCAAATTTAAGGAA
>CAYSNK010000013.1:0-20863 GCA_964432375.1 uncultured Oscillospiraceae bacterium
AACCGCCCCCTATCAACAGAACGTCGATAGGGGGCGGTTTGCTGTCCGCCTTATTTTTGATCAAAGGGAACATGGAAGCGCGCTTCATAAGCATCCACCAGCCCGGGGCGGAACTTGGGGTGCGCGATCTCGATGAGCGCCTTGGCCCGCTGGCGCAGGGAAAGCCCCGGCAGCTTGGCGATGCCGTACTCGGTGATGATATAGTCCACGTTGGTGCGGATGGTCGTGACCACCGCGCCGGGGTCTAAAACCGGCACGATTTTGGAGATCCTGCCGTCTGCGGTGGTAGAGGTGGTGGCGATAATAGACTTGCCCTGCTTGGCGTTGATGGCGCCGTAGACAAAGCTCATCTGGCCCCCGATGCCGGAGATCTGAGTCTGGCCCACGGATTCGGAGTTGACCTGGCCGGTCAGGTCAACCTGGATGCAGGAGTTGATGGAGATCATGTTGTTGTTCTGGGAGATGACAGCGGGGTCGTTGACCACGTCCACCGGGTGCATCTCAAAATCCGGGTTGTGATCGACAAAGCTGTATAGCCGCTGGGTGCCCATCAGGAATGTGGCGATGGACTTGCCGGGGAAGAGGGATTTCTGGGTGTTGTTGATAACCCCCCGTTCGATCAGATCCACCACGCCGTCGCTGAGCAGCTCGGAGTGGATGCCCAGGTTTTTCTTCTCCGTCAGGAAGGTGAGCACTGCGTCCGGAATGGCGCCGATGCCCAGCTGCAGGGTCGCGCCGTCATCAATCAAGCTGGCGCAGTATTTGCCGATCTGCGCCTCGGCCTGGCTGACCGGCCGGGGCTGCAGCTCCGGCAACGGGGCGGAATGTTCCACAAAGCAGTCGATCTGGTTGACGGGGACCCGGCTGTTGCCGTAGGTGTAGGGCATCTGGGCGTTGACCTGGGCAATGACCAGCTTGGCGTTGCGGATGGCGGACAGGGCATAGTCCACGGAAACCCCCAGGGAACACATCCCGTAGCGATCCGGCGGGGTGACGGAGATCAGCGCCACGTCGATGGGCAGATGCCCGTCAAACAGCCAGGGGACCTTTGCAAAGGAGCAGGGGGTGAAGTCGGCCCGGCCACTGGCAATGGCTTCCCGGGTGGCGGCCCCCACAAAGAGAGCGTTCAGATGGAAATAGGGCTCCATACCGGGCTCGCAGTACCGGCACTTTCCCATGGGGACCATCTGGACGATTTCCACATCCCGATAGTGCTCCCGGTTGCTGACCATGGTGTCCACCAGGTACTGGGGCTCCGCGCAGGCGTGGGACAGGACGACCCGGTCTCCGGATTTAATCTTGGAGACCGCTTCAAGGGCGGTGGTCAGGCGGGAGGCGTATAATTCTCTCCAATTCATAATCCTTCGCTCCATTTCCGAGAGATTTCGCTGTGAATGACATTCTATCATTTGAAAAATAGAAAGTAAAGTGCGAATCGTGAAAAAATTGACAATCTCCCGTTTGCACAAAGGGACGCCGGTTTTTTGGAGGGCTTTTGCCGGGGAGTTCTATCCGGGAGGGCGGCGCATAGATTGTGGTATAGCCTGGACAAAGGGAAGCGGGGGATGGTATGGAGGGCTGGAAGTCCTTTGACGAGGCGGCGAATTGCCTGCCCCGGGAACTGAGACTGGCGGCGCAGGCGCTGCCGGAGGAGATCCGCAGCGCCTGCGAGGAGCTGCGCCTGCGGGCGGGACGGTGGATCAGTTGGTCTGATCCCTTTGGGGAGCATCCGATCCTGATTTCCAGACAGCCCCTGGCGGTCAGCGGGGACGATCTGCGCATGACGGTGGAGCTGGCCACCCGCTCCTCCTTTCACTCGGCGCTGGAGGGACTGCGGGGCGGCTTTGTCACGCTGAAGGGCGGCCACCGGCTGGGCCTCTGCGGGACGGTGACAACGGAGGGGGGAAGGGTGCATAATTTTCTCCATCTGTCCTCCGTCAATCTCCGGATCGCCAGGGAGAAACCCGGGGTGGGGGCGGGGCTGCTCCCCCGGCTTATGGAGGGGCGGAGGCTGAAGAGCACCTTGATCCTGTCCCCGCCGGGGAACGGGAAAACCACCCTCCTCCGGGATCTGATCTGCCAGCTTTCGGACGGGCCCCAGGCCCTCCGGGTCGGGCTGGTGGACGAGCGGGGGGAGGTGGCCGCGCTGTATCGCGGGGTCCCCCAGATGAATGTGGGAATCCGGACAGATGTGATCGACGGCTGCCCCAAGAGCGTGGGCCTTCTCCTCCTCCTGCGGAGCATGAACCCCAATGTGCTGGCGGCGGATGAGATCACGGCTCCGGAGGACGTGGACGCCCTGACCGTGGCCGCCAACTGCGGCGTATCCCTGCTGGCCACCGCCCACGGCGGCAGCCGGGAGGACCTGGAGCGCAGGCCCCTGTACCGCCGCCTGCTGGAGCAGGGGATTTTCCGGCAGATCCTCCGGATCGAGCTGTCCGGGGGACAGCGGATCTATCAGGTGGAAGGGCTGGAATGATACGGGAGATCGGCGGGGTGCTGGCCTTTGGGGGATGCCTGTCCCTGGGGCTGGGGAAAGCGGAGGGGCTTCGGCGGCGGGCGCGGAACCTGGAGCGGGCCGCAGAGGATATGGAGGAGCTGGCCCGGCTCCTGGAGTGGAACGGCGCCCCCCTTATGGACCTGCTGGCCCGGATGCAGGCCCGGCACGGCCCGCTGGAGCCGGTCTACCGCCGCTGCCTGGGGGAACTGGAACAGCCGGATCGAAGGGCCTTTGCGCAGATTTGGCGGGCCGCGCTGCGGGATTCCGGGGACTTCTCCCCGGAGGGGATGGAGGCTCTGGCCGGAGCGGGGGGCCTTTTGGGGCAATTTGACCGGCGGCAGCAGGCGGCAGGGCTGGCCGCTCTGGGGGGCAGGCTCCGGGAACTGGCCGATGAAGCCGGAGAGGAACGAAAGCGCGTGGGCCGGGTTTACTGCGTAGCCGGGGGCGCGGCAGGTCTGCTGCTGGTGATCCTGCTGCTGTGAGGGAGAAGAACATGGACGTTGATTTGATTTTCAAAATAGCCGCCATCGGAATCCTGGTTTCGGTGCTGAATATGGTGCTGTCCCGTTCCGGGCGGGATGAGCAGGCGATGATGACCACCCTTGCCGGCCTGATTGTGGTGCTGATGATGGTGGTGCAGCAGATCAGCAGCCTGTTTGACCTGGTGAAGAGCCTGTTCAACCTCTGATGGAGGCGGCAGTCAAACTCGTTGCCGCTGCCGTGGCGGGCGCCCTCTGCGCGGTGACCGTCCGAAAGCAGAGCCCGGAGATCTCCCTGGTGCTGGGCCTGACGGCGGGAGTGCTGGTGCTGTCCTGGGCGGCAGGCTTGCTGGAGGACGGCCTGGCGTTCCTGACGGAGCTGGCGGCGCTGGCCGGGATCTCCACAGAGCTGCTGGCGCCGCTGGTCAAGACCATGGGAATTGCCCTGGTGACCCATTTGGGGAGCGCCCTGTGCAAGGACGCCGGGGAGGGCGGGATCGCGGCGGCCCTGGAATTTGCCGGAGGCGCCGCCGCCATCTGCGCGGCCCTGCCCCTGATGCGGGCGGTGCTGGAAGGATTGAGGAGCCTCTGAATCAGCCGCTCCCGCCGGTGAATGAAAAGATCGCAGGAAGCTCTGAACATACACGCCGCCGGCGATTGATTCAGACCTTCCCTCATGTAGGAGACAGCTATGAGAATCATCCGATGCCTGGCGTTCCTTTGCCTCGGCCTGGCCCTTTCCACGGCGTGCCTGGGCCGGGCGGGGGCCGCTGAAATTCTGGAAGAGCAGTGGGCGGCCCTGAACCCAAGCGCCCTGGAGGAGGCCGCAGGAGAGGAGATGGAAGAGATCCCCCTGACCCCCTCCATCGACCTGGCCCAGGGGCTGCAAACCCTGGCGGAGCGGGGGATGGATGCCATGGGGGAGGCGGTCAGCTCCACCGTCCGCACCGGCGTGCTGCTGATGCTTGCCGCCATGCTCTGCGGGCTTCTGGACGTGACCCAGGAGACGCTGAAAATGAAAGGGCTGGATTTGACGGCGCTGGCAGGAACCACCGCCATCCTTGCCCTGGCCATGACAGATGTCAGCTCGCTGGCGGCCATGGGCAGGGAGGCGATGGAGCAGATGGAGCAGTTTTCCAAAGCGGTTTTGCCCACCATGACCGCCGCAGCTGTGGCCAGCGGCTCCCTTTCCGGGGCGGCGGTGCGGCAGACGGCCACCATGCTGTTTTCCGACGTGCTGCTGACCCTGATGAACCGGCTGCTTCTTCCCATGGTTTACCTGTATACGGCGGCCTGCGCCGGGTATGCGGCGGTGGGGAACGAGGGGCTGAGAAAAATTGCCGGCCTAATCAAGTGGGGGATCACCACCCTGCTGACCGCTGTCCTGACCGCCTATGTGACCTGGCTGACCGCCGCCTCCGCCATTTCGGGGACGGCGGACGCCCTGGCCGCAAAGACCGCCAGCTTTGCCATTTCCGGCATGGTGCCGGTGGTGGGGGGAATCCTGGCCTCCGCCACCGAGACAGTGGTGGCAGGGGCGGGGCTCCTGAAAAACGCGGTGGGGATTTTCGGCCTTCTGGCAACGCTGGCGTTCTGCCTGCTGCCGTTCTTGCAGTTGGGAGTCCATTACCTCGTCTATAAAGTGACCTCCGCCCTGGCCGCCACCCTGTCCGGCAGCCGGATCGCCGGGCTGATCGGGGAGATCGGAACGGCCTTTGGCCTGATCCTGGGCATGACCGGGGCGGGGGCCCTGGTGCTGCTGGTGTCCATGGTCTCCGGCATTGCGGTGAACGTGAGATGACGGCGGCGGTGAAGGGGTGGCTGCTGTCCGTGGTGGCGGCGGCGCTGATCGTGGCCCTGTTGGATGTGCTGACGCCGGAGGGGATTCCGAAGAGGGTGGGCCGCCTCCTGGGTGGAATGCTCCTTCTGCTGGTGATCCTCCGGCCGGTGTTCAGCCTGGAGACCGCTGACCTGGCCCGCTTTTTATCTGAGAGCCCCCTGGCGGAGGCCCAGTGGGAGGACGACCTGGAGGAAACGGACAAAACGCTGCTGGAGGGCCTCATAACCCGGCAATGCCAGGCATATATTGAAGCGCAGGCGGCGGCGCTGGGGGCGGAATGTCGGGTGACGGTGAGCTGCCGGTGGCAGGATGAGATCCCGATCCCCCGATCCGTTCTGGTGGAGGGGGCGCTCAGTCAGGAGCAGCAGGCGGCGCTGACAGCCGTCATTGTGCAGGATTTCGGGATCGAGGAAGAGGATCAGACGTACAGGGAGGCGGCTCCGTGAAACAGGAGGACTGGAAGCGCGTCAGCCGGAAGTGGCTGGAAAAGGGAAAGGGGCTGCGCTGGGCGCTGCTGGTGATTCTGGCGGGGGTCGTGCTGCTCTGTATTCCCACCGGAGAGGAAAAGGCGGAATCTGCCGGGGAAACGGCCCCTGTCCAAAGCGCCCGGGCGGAGTATGACGGATCTGCCCTGGAGGGACGGCTGGCGGAGGCCCTGGCTCAGATCGACGGGGTGGGGGAGGTCAGCGTGGTGCTGACCCTGAAGTCCGGCACCCGTCAGGTCTACGCGACGGACAATGCGGAGCGCACGGATTCGGAGGGCAGTGACAGGGAGGAAACGCTGGCCCGGGTTTCCACCGGCTCCGGAACGGAGGAGCCGGTGGAGGTCATGGAGATCTATCCCACCTATCAGGGGGCCCTGATCGTCTGTGACGGCGGGAATATCGCGTCGGTCCGGCTGGCGGTGACGGAAAGCGTTGCGGCGCTGACCGGGCTGAGTACGGATAAAATATCAGTGTGCGGGAGAAAGTGAGGTTCAGTGACAATGAAGAAGTTGTGGAAACGGAACGCGGTGGTGGCGGCGGTGGTGCTGTTCATCTGTGTGGCGGCCTATCTGAATTGGTCCTATTCCAGGGGGGATTCGGACGCTGCGGAGGTGATGGAGGGGGAGACCCTGGCGGAGGAGACCTCCGCCCGCACCCTGGGAGAGGCCATCCTGGTCAGCAGCGAGGGGGAGCAGGCGGTAACGGTGGCGGATTCCGCCGGGGGGAATGGGGATTCCTATTTCGATTCCGCCCGGCTGAGCCGGGAGCAGGCCAGGGACGAGGCCCTGGCCATCCTGCAGGGCACCGTGGATGATGAGCTTGCCACGGAGGAGGCCCGGAACATGGCGGCATCGTCGATCACCGCAATGGCGGCCTGCAGCATGGCGGAATCTGAGATCGAGGGGCTTGTGGCGGCAAAGGGATACTCAAATTGCGTGGCATACGTCAACGATGAAAGCGCCAGCATCGTGGTGGGCATGGCGGATGAGGCCCTGACGGACACCGATGTTGCCATCATCACCGACATTGTCCGGGATCAGACCGGCCTGACCGCCGCCCAGATCAAGGTGATCCCCACGGATGCGGACTGATTTTGCCCCGGGCTGCCCGGTAAATTTGTTGTTGTATTTTTCACAGATTGTGGTACAATACAGAAAACAGACGAACCGGATAAGGAGCGTGTACAATATGGCTGAACTGAAGGAATATGTCTCCCAGCAGGAGGAGCTGGGCACCATCCATATCTCTGAGGAGGTGATTGCCTCCATCGCGGCTGTGGCCGCAGCCGAGGTGGAGGGGGTCAGCGGGATCATTGGCGGACGGGATCTGACCGACAAGCTGGGCAATCATAAGGTGAGCCCCGGCAAGGGAATCCATCTGACCATCACCGAGGAGGCCGTGGTGGTGGAGCTCTCCATCACCGTGGACAGCGCCGCCGCTGTGCGCAGGGTGGCGGAGCAGGTGCAGGACGCCGTGATCTCCTGTGTGCGGGATATGACCGGCCTGACTGTGAACCGGGTCAACGTCAATGTCACCGGGATCACGTTCCAGGCGTAAAACAATCTTCCAGTCATAAGACAATTTTGGGCGCCGTGGGGGTTGTCTCCACGGCGCCTGTTGTTGTATAATACAATGGAACTTCTGAATTGATCGCCTGCGGCCGGACGGCGGCGCTTTGGCCCCGGAAAGGGGTTTCTCGAACCGGAAAACCTGTGCCCCGGAGGGGATACACAAAGGATTCCCGGGTTTTCGCGCCTTTTTCTGCCGTAAAATCTCTCGCAGATCCCGCACGCCGGTTTGTTCGGAGCTTCCGCAGATTTTGTCAGGCTTCCCACGCAAATCAGCGGGCGAAGCTATGGAGGAAAAACAATGAAACGAACGACAGCGCGGGAAATCGCGGTTCACTTTGCCTTTGAGCTGGGCTTTACCAACGAATCGGCGGGGCAGCTTTTGGAGCGTATGCTGACCCCCGGGGTCTTTGCGTCCATCGCCCAGGTGGAGCCCTTGTATGAGGAGTTCCCCGACGAGGAGCAGCTGGCCTATATCCGCAAGGTGGTGGAGGGGGTCGGCGAGCATGGCTACGAGCTGGATCTGGACATTGAGAAATATGCCAAGGGCTGGAGCTTCAGCCGCCTGCCCCGCACGGCGACGGCGATCATGCGGGTCGCCATGTTTGAGGTGCTGTATATGCCTGAGATCCCCAACAGGGTTGCCATCAACGAGGCTGTGGAGATCGCAAAGGGCTATGAGGAGCCGGAGGTCGTCCGCTATATCAACGGGATTTTGGGCTCCTTTGTCCGTGCGGAGTTTGGAGAGCAGGCATGACCACCCTTGGCATTGATACCAGCAACTACACCACCTCTGCGGCGGCTTATCAGCCGGAGGGCCTCTGCCTGAACGCCAGCCGTCTGCTGGACGTGCCGGAGGGCAGTCTCGGCCTCCGGCAGAGCGACGCGCTGTTCGCCCATGTGAAGCGGCTTCCGGAGCAGTTTTTAAGGCTGGAGCAGGCGGGAGCCCTGGAGAATATCCGGGCCATCGGCGCCTCCACCCGCCCCAGGGCGGTGGAGGGATCTTATATGCCCTGCTTCCTGGCCGGGGCTTCCCAGGGGCAGGTGCTGGCCGCCGCCATGGGCGTGCCCTTTTTCGCCTTTTCCCACCAGCAGGGCCATCTGGCTGCGGCGGCCTGGTCTGCCGGGCGGCTGGAGCTGTTGGACATCCCTCATCTGGCCTGGCACCTGTCCGGCGGTACCACGGAGCTTCTCTATGTGGAGCCTGTGGGCTATTATATGAGGGCAAGGCGCATTGGCGGCACCACGGATCTCTCCGCCGGCCAGCTCATTGACCGGACGGGAAAGCTGCTGGGGATGCGCTTCCCGGCGGGCAAGGCCCTGGACGCTGCCGCCGCCGGCGCCGGGGAGGAGGATTGCTTCCCCGTCAAGCTGAAGGGGCTGGAGTTTTCCCTCTCCGGGGTGGAAAATCAGGTGGCAGAGCGGAAGAAGCGTGGCGCCGGAGAGGGCGCCGTTGCCCGGTTCGCCCTGAATACGATTGCGTCCGCCGTGATCCGGGTGACCCAAAGGGCCTGGGAGGAGTACCCCGGACTGCCGGTGCTGTGCTCCGGCGGGGTGGCCTCCAATTCCCTGCTGCGGAGGGAGATGACCTCCGCCTGCGGCGCGGTGTTCGCGGAGCCGGAATTTTCCACGGATAACGCCATGGGCATTGCCATCCTGACCCATCGGGCCATGGAACGGGGGGCCAGGGAATGAGCGGCGCCCCGATTTATACCGTCACCCAGGTAAACCGGCACATCAAGGGCCTGCTGGATGGGGATCAGGCCCTCCGGGGCATCCTGGTGCAGGGAGAGATCTCTAATTATAAAATGTATCCCTCCGGGCATCACTACTTTTCCCTGAAGGACGGCGAGGGGGCCATCAGCTGCGTGATGTTTAAGCGCTCCGCCTCCCGGCTGAGGTTCCGCCCGGAGAACGGAATGAAGGTCATCGCCTTCGGCTCCGTCACCGCGTACCCCCGGGACGGAAAGTATCAGCTCTACTGCGAACAGCTGATGCCCGCCGGTGTGGGGGATCTGCATTTGGCCTTTGAGCAGCTCAAGGAAAAGCTGAGCAAGGAGGGCCTGTTTGACGGGTCGCATAAAAAGCCCATCCCCGCCTGCCCCAATACCATCGCGGTGATCACCTCCCCGGCCGGGGCTGCGCTGCATGATATGCTCCGTATTCTGAACGCCCGCTGGCCGCTGACCCGGGTGAAGCTGATGGGGGTCCGGGTGCAGGGGGCGGAGGCCCCTGCGGAGCTGATCGGAGCCGTCAAATACGCCAACCGCTGGAAGGTGGCCGACCTGATTATCCTTGGCCGGGGCGGCGGCTCTATGGAGGATCTTTGGGCGTTCAACGATGAGGGGCTGGCCCGGGCGATTTATGAATCGGAGATCCCGGTTATCTCCGCTGTGGGCCATGAGCCGGACTTTGTGATTTCCGATTTCGTGGCCGACCTGCGGGCGGCAACGCCCTCCAACGCGGCGGAGCTGGCGGTGCCCGATCAGAACGAGATTTACGCCGGGCTGCTTGGCCGGAAGGAACGGCTGCTGCTGGCCATGAAACGGCAGCTCAGCCAGGATAAGCAGCGGCTGGCCCGCTGCAAGCAGAGCCGCCAGCTCACCGGCCCAGGGGTCTATCTCCAGGACAGACAGCTTCGGCTGGACGCCCTGGAACGGGGCCTGAGCCAGGGCTTTGAGCGGCGGCTGGCCGCCCAAAAGCAGAGGCTGGGCAAGGCATCTGCGGCGCTGGACGCCATGAGCCCGCTGAAGGTGCTGGGCCGGGGTTATTCCGTGACCACCGGCGAGGACGGCGGCGTGATCACCTCCGCCGAACAGGTTCAGCCGGGGGATCGGGTGCGGGTGCGCCTGAGAACGGGCCGCCTGGAATGTACTGTGACAGAAAGGAGTTTGCCGGATGGCAAAGGCGAAGAGCTTTGAGGAATCCATCTCCCGTCTGGAGGAGATCGTTGCTGAGCTGGAACGGGGAGACGCGGATTTGGCGTCTGCCCTGAAGCTGTTTGAGGAGGGAACCAAGCTGGCCAACGCCTGCACCAAGCAGCTTGAGGCCGCAGAGCAGAAGGTGGTTCAGTTGACCAAGGGGCCGGACGGCGCGCCTGTGGAGCGCCCCCTGGAAGGGGGCGGGGAGTAATGCTGCCTCAGGAGCGGATGAAGGAGGATCAGCAGCGGATCGAGGCCGCCCTGGGGGGCTATTTTACCGATGAGGTGCCCTATGCCCTGTTATATGAGGCCATGCGCTATTCCCTGCTGGCAGGGGGCAAGCGGATTCGCCCTGTGCTGGTGCTGGAGTGCTGCCGCGCCTGCGGCGGCGACCCGGAGAGCGCCATGCCCTTTGCCTGCGGCCTGGAAATGGTACACACCTATTCCCTGATTCACGACGACCTGCCCTGCATGGACAACGACGACTACCGCCGGGGCAAGCTGACCTGCCACAGGGTTTTTGGCGAGGATATCGCAACCCTGGCGGGGGACGGCCTGCTGACCGCCGCCTTTGGGACGCTGACCGGGGACGAGGCCCTTGCCAGGCAGCCTGCCGACCGGATTGTCCGGGCGGTTCAATGCCTGGCCCGTTCCGCCGGGGAGGACGGCATGGTGGCCGGACAGATCCTGGATTTGAAAGGGGAGGCCGGGGCCGGCCTGACCCGGGAGGAACTGGAGCGGGTTCACGACCGCAAAACCGGCGCGCTGCTGCGCTGTGCCTGTGAGCTGGGCTGCATCGCGGCAGGAGGCAGCCGGGAGCAGTCCCGGGCCCTGGAGCAGTACGCCACAGCGATTGGCCTGGCGTTCCAGATCCGGGACGACATACTGGATGTGACCGGCACCGCAGAGGAGCTGGGCAAACCCATCGGCTCAGACGCCGAAAACGGCAAAACCACCTTTGTCACCCTGCTGGGCCTGGAGGAGAGCCAGGCATTGGTGGGGGAATTGACAGAGAGGGCCAAGGAAGCGGTGGCGGGCTTTGAACAGCCGGAATTTTTGCTCTGGCTGGCGGATTATCTTGCCGGAAGAACCAATTAAACCGAGGGGCAGGGAAAACATACATTTATATATGTATATATGTACAGATCAATAGAAGGCAGACTTTGGATCAATCGCGCTTGCCGGTTGATCCGGAGGTTCCATAAATATGGAGGTGAGAGGGTGCTTTCACCCAAGGAATTTAGCCCGGAAGCGCTGAAAAAGATGGACGATGAGGAGTGCATCCGTCTGTGCGGCAGCCTGCGGAGCGAGCTGATCAGCCAGGTCTCCAAAACCGGCGGCCATCTGGCATCCAATCTTGGCGCGGTGGAGTTGACCGTGGCCATCCACCGTGTTTTTGACCTGTCTGAGGACAGGCTGGTATTTGATGTGGGCCATCAATGCTATTGTCATAAGATGCTGACCGGCCGCCTGGAGCAGATGGGGACCCTGCGGAGCTTTGGCGGCATCTCCGGCTTCCCCAAGCCGGAGGAGAGCCCCTACGACGCGTATGTGGCGGGCCATGCGTCAAACTCCGTTTCCGTGGCCCTGGGTATGGCCCGGGCCAGAACCCTGAAAAAGGAGGGATATCACGTCATCGCCCTGATTGGCGACGGCGCGCTGACCGGCGGCCTGGCCTATGAGGGCCTTTCCGACGCGGGACAGAGCGGAGAGCCCCTGGTGGTCATTTTGAACGACAACGGCATGAGCATTATGAAAAACGTGGGCGGCATCGCGGAGCACCTGGCCCGCCAGCGGTTAAAGCCCCAGTATTTGAGGATTAAGAATCTCTACCGCAGAATCACGAAAAAGACCCGTTTGGGGAGGAAAGTCTATCGGTTCACCCATCAAATCAAAAAGGCGTTAAAAGACAGCATCCTGCCTTGCAGCTTTTTCGAGGAAATGGGGTTTGCCTATCTGGGCCCGGTAGACGGCCATGACGTGGCCCTGCTGACCAAGACCCTGCTGTATGCAAAGAACATGGAGGTCCCGGTGGTGGTTCATGTGCGGACCACCAAGGGCAAGGGCTATCCCCCTGCGGAGCAGACGCCGGACGCATTCCATGGGGTTTCTCCCTTTGACCCGGCCACAGGCGCCCCGCTGAACCGGGGCGGCGCGGATTTTGCCGCAGTGTTTGGGGAGGAACTGTGTCGGATGGCCCGGCAGGATTCCCGGATCTGCGCCATCACTGCGGCAATGCTCTCCGGCACAGGGCTGCAAACGTTTGCCAAAGAGTTTCCGGAGCGCACCTTTGACGTGGGCATCGCGGAGGGGCACGCCACAGCGATGGCGGGAGGCATGGCAAGCCAGGGGGCAATTCCGGTGTTTGCCGTCTACTCCACCTTTTTGCAGCGGGGCTATGATATGCTGATCCACGATATTTCCCTGGAGGGCCTCCACGGGGTGTTCTGTGTGGACCGGGCGGGGCTGGTGGGCTGCGATGGCGAGACCCATCAGGGCCTCTTCGATGTGGCGTTTTTAAGCTCTGTGCCGGGAATGACCATCCTGGCCCCCGCCAGCTTTGCCGAGCTGCGCCGGATGCTGCATCAGGCGATCTATGAGGAAACAGGGCCGGTGGCGGTTCGCTATCCCCGGGGAGGCGAGAACGGTTACTCGGCGGACTGCGGCGCCGCGCCCTCCTGCGTCCTGCGGGAGGGGACGGATCTGACGCTGGTGGCCTACGGCACCATGATCGGGGAGGCGATCAAGGCGGCGGAACTGCTGAACGAGATGGGCATCCGCGCCGAGGTCGTGAAGCTGAACCGGATCTGTCCGGTGGAGGGGGAGACCGTGCTGCGCTCCCTCCGAAAGACCGGCAGGCTGCTGGCTGTGGAGGAGACGGCCCGCCAGGGCTGCGTCGGGATGACCCTTCTGACCATGGCGGCGGAGCAGGGCGTAAGCCTGAAGGCGGCGAAGCTGCTGAATTTGGGCAGCGGGATCGTGCGGCAGGGGACGGTGCCCCAGCTGAGGGCTTTCTGCGGAATCGACTGCGACGGAATTGTCCGGCAGGCCAGGGAGGTATGCGGAATTGGGTAAAAAACGTTTGGATGTGCTGCTGGTGGATCGGGGGCTGATGGAGAGCCGTCAGAAGGCCCAGGCAGTCATCATGGCCGGGCAGGTATTCGTCCGGGGCCAAAGGGTGGATAAGGCGGGCGCCGCCGTTGCTGAAGACGCGGAGGTTGAGATCCGGGGCAAAAAGCTGCCCTATGTCAGCCGGGGCGGCCTGAAGCTGGAGAAGGCCATGGACGCCTTTGGCCTGACTGTGGCGGGGAAGGTCTGCATGGATACTGGCGCCTCCACCGGCGGCTTTACCGACTGTATGCTGCAGCGGGGGGCCCGGAGGGTCTATGCTGTGGATGTGGGCTACGGCCAACTGGATTACCGCCTGCGGGAGGATTCCAGGGTGGTGTGCATGGAGCGCACCAATGCCCGCTATCTCACCCGCC
Organism: uncultured Oscillospiraceae bacterium; assembly: GCA_964432375.1. GTDB lineage: Bacteria > Bacillota > Clostridia > Oscillospirales > Oscillospiraceae > JAJQBJ01. Next base: position 13,279 of record CAYSNK010000013.1, read on the forward strand.
AGCAGGTGCCGGAGGAGCTGGACTTCGCCACGGTGGATGTGTCCTTTATCTCCCTGAAGCTGATCCTCCCTGTGCTGCGGGCCCTCTTGAAGGAGGACGGCCAGGCGGTCTGCCTGGTAAAGCCCCAGTTTGAAGCGGGAAAGGAAAAGGTGGGCAAGAAGGGGGTCGTCCGCGATCCGAAGGTACATCTGGAGGTATTGGAGCAATTCCTTCTCCACGGGGAGGAGGCGGATTTCTCCGTTCAGGGTCTGACCTATTCCCCCATCCGGGGGCCGGAGGGAAATATTGAGTATCTGGGATATTTAACTGTGGGGCGGGGGAATACAAAGCCCTGTGACCTGGCCTCGCTGGTGCGGGAATCCCACAGCAATTTCGGGGAGGAGGTACCATGAAAATCATTTTAAGCCCCAACCCCTATCGGGATCGGGGGCTGAAGGCGGCGCAGTCCGCCGGCAGGGTGCTCCGCAGCGCGGGAGCGGAAACCTGCATCTGCCTGCCCTTTGAGGTGGACAGCAATTTTGAGCTGCCAGCCCTGGACTATCGGCGCATCGAGGAGGAGCTTCCCACGGCGGACATGATGGTTTGCTTCGGCGGCGACGGCACCATCCTCCACGCCTCCAAGGATGTCCTGCGATACAACCTGCCGGTGCTGGGGGTGAACCTGGGCAGCGTGGGCTTTATGGCTGAGATAGAGGTTTCCGAAATGTCCAGCCTGAGCAAGCTGCCAACGGGGAAATACCGCCTGGAGGAGCATATCATGCTGGACGTGTGGGTGATACGGGACGGGAACACCATCTATGAGGACGTGGCCCTGAACGACGCCGTGATCACCAAGGGGGCCGTGGCCCGGATGGTGGATCTGGAGGTGTACGCAGACGAGCACATGGCCTCCGCATTTGCCGGCGATGGCCTGGTTATCAGCACCCCCACCGGCTCCACCGCCTATTCCATGGCGGCAGGGGGGCCCATTGTGGAACCCACAGCGGCAAACATCATTATCACGCCGATCTGCGCCCATTCCATGCACGCCAAGTCCTTTGTGCTGTCACCGGAGCGGCGGGTCTGTGCCAGGATGGATCGCCACACCCGCAGAAATGCCTATCTCTCTGTGGATGGGGGCAGGGCAGTGCGGCTTTGCAGCGGCGACGAGGTACATATCAAGATTTCGGAACACAAGACCAGGCTGGTGAGGCTGACGAACCGCACGTTCTATGAGATCATCAGCCAGAAGCTGGGCCAGCTATAAAGGGGAAAGCATGAAAGCGCAACGACAGAAGCTAATTCTTGAAATCATTGCAGCCGAACAGGTGGAGACCCAGGAGCAACTACTGCAAAAGCTGGAGGAGCGGGGGTGCAAGGCAACCCAGGCCACCATTTCCCGGGACATCAGGGAGCTGCGCCTGGTCAAGGAGCTGTCCCGGGACGGCGTCCATCACTATGTGGAATCCGCCCGGAACGACCCCGGGGATCTGGATCAGCGGCTTCACAAGATATTCCGGGAGGGCGTAATCAGCCTTGACCTGGCCCAAAATCTGATCGTGGTGAAAACCATGCCCGGCCTGGCCTCCGGCGCCTGCGCTGCGCTGGATCAGATGCGCATCCCGGATATGGTGGGCAGCCTGGCCGGGGACGACACGGCCCTGCTCATTATGCGGAGCGACAGCGCGGCCCAGCTTTTTTACAGCGAAATTAAGCAGATGTTTCATTAAAGGCAGGGGGGAAGCGAGATGCTGTCGTTGATCCATATTGAAAATATTGCGGTGATCGAGAGGGCGGACATCGCCTTTGACCGGGGCTTTAACGTGCTGACCGGCGAAACCGGCGCGGGCAAATCCATCGTGATCGACGCCATAGGCGCGGTGATTGGGGAGCGCACCTCCCGGGATCTGATCCGCACCGGAGCAAGATCCGCTGCGGTACACGCGGTATTTACCGAGCTTCCCCGCCTGCATTGGTTTGAGCAATATAATATTGAGCCGGACGAAAACGGAGAGCTGCTGATCCAGCGGGAGATCCAGCCCGATGGCCGCAACAACTGCCGGGTCAACGGAAAGCCGGTGACGGTGGCCCAGCTGAGACAGCTTGGGCTCCAGCTTTTGAATATCCACGGCCAGCACGACGGCCAGCTTTTGCTGGACCCGGCCAGGCATCTGGGTTATCTGGATTCTTTCGGGGAGACCGGGGAGCTGCTGGCCGCCTATCAGGAGGCGTTTGCCCAGGTCAGCGCCCTTCGCCGGGAGATCTCCAAGCTGGAAATGGACGAGGCGGAAAAATCCCGCCGGATCGACCTCCTGAATTATCAAATCAGGGAGCTGGAGCGGGCCAAGCTGGTGCCCGGAGAGGACGAGGAACTGGCCGAGCGGCGCCGCCTGATGCGCTCTGCGGGAAAAATCAGCGACTCGTTATCCGCCGCCTGCGCCGCCATGCTGGGAGGCGGAGAATCCGAGGGGGCAGTGGCATTGCTCTCCGAGGCGGAGGGCGAAATGCGGGCGGCAGCCCGCTTCGGCGAGCAGTTCGGCGAGCTGGCGGAAAACCTGAGCCAGCTGCGCAGCATGGCCGAGGAAGCCGGGGAGCAGGCGCGGGAGATGCTGGACGAGTTCAATTTCGCCCCGGAGGAACTGGATCAGGTGGAAAGCCGGCTGGACGTGCTCTACCGGCTGAAAAAGAAATACGGCAGCTCTGTGGAGGAGATGCTGGAATACCTGGAGCATTGCAGGCAGGAATTGGATGAGATCCAGTGCTCCGCAGACACCATTGCCCGGCTGAGTCGGAAGCTGGAACAGGCGAAGAGCGAGGCCCTGTCCCGGGCGAAAAAGCTGTCCGCCCTCCGAAAAGAGCGGGCGGAGCTGCTGCAAAGCCGTATCCAGGCGGAACTGGCCCAACTGGATATGCCCAAGGTAAGATTTAGCGTGCAGTTCGGCCCCAAGGAAACGGCCTTCGGCCTGGACGAAACCGGCATGGATGAAGTGCAGTTCCTGATGTCCGCCAATCTGGGCGAGGATCTGAAGCCGATTCAGCGGATTGCCTCCGGCGGCGAGCTGTCCCGCATCATGCTGGCGCTGAAAAATGTACTGGCAGAGAACGAACCCGTGTCTACTATGGTATTTGATGAGGTAGATACAGGTGTTTCCGGTCGGGCCGCCCAAAAAGTAGCCCAGAAAATGGCCTGCGTCGCCCGGCACAAGCAGGTGCTCTGCGTCACCCACCTGCCCCAGATCGCGGCGATGGCGGACACCCACTTCTCCGTTGAGAAGGGGGAAGCGGGGGAGCGCACCTATACGGTTGTGACCCGGCTGGACCGCCAGAGGCGGCGGGAAGAGCTGGCCAGGCTGACCGGCGGCGCCGAGGTGACCGGCAATATGCTGCGTTCTGCGGAGGAACTGCTTTCCGGCGCGGAGCGCTGGAAGCAGAATCAGGACTGAGCACCTTTTGTATTATTTTCATCCGGGCAATGCGAGATTGTGAATTATTTCCAGATTTCATATTTGGATAAATGTGGTTTAAAACAGGAAATCCCTCCGAATTTCAGGAGAAAACCAAGGGTTTGACTTAAAATAATACAAATTGTATTATAGTATGATTGTGATTCCTAAAAACCGCCTATATAATAAATATATATATTTCTAAGGAAATAAAAGGAGTTTCTGTGCTAAAATGAAGCCATGTTAAAAATGAAAGGAGGGGCTTCTGTTGGTATCGGAATATATGCAGCGGCTGCGTAATCTGCGGGAGGATCACGACATGACGCAAACCGAAGTGGCTGAAATTTTGGGAACCTCCCAGACAATGTATGCGCGCTATGAGCGGGGTGCAAGCGCGCTGCCGATTCGCCACCTGGTTGCGCTGTGCAACCTGTATCGCGTTTCTGCAGACGATGTACTTGGTTTACCTAAGCGCAAAAGGAAGAATCTGTAATCAACCGGATTAAAAAATGTGATGGAATAAAATCCCTCTTGCTTCCGCGCGGCAGGGGGGATTTTTCACGCAATTATGAAAGGAAGCGCTGGATCAATCGTTCTCCCCGGTTGATCCAGCGCTTTTTTTGTTTTATAAAAAACCGAATCGAAGCCCGGCGGATCGGTTCCGATTTGGAGCAGAGGAGCAGCGGCATGGATAAAAACGCCGGAGCAAGGGAAATACACCTTGCTCCGGCGTGGTGCGGGTAGTGGGACTCGAACCCATACGACCATTCAATCACAAGCACCTCAAGCTTGCCTGTCTACCAATTCCAGCATACCCGCAGAGATTGCATTGCCAACCATCAGCGTTTACCATTATAATGCCGGCGCCTGGGTTTGTCAACAAAAAAATCCGGATTTTCCGGACTGTCGGGGCGGGGGAGCGGGTTCGGGTTTTCCTCCTGCGGGATTCGCCCGGCGGAAAAGCCCCCCAAAAAAAGAAAGCCCGCCTGAGAATTTGCGGGAAAACCACCGGGGTCCCACAAAATATACAGGAGGGAGGACAAAAAGGCTTGACAGAATCAGCCGGGTGTGTTAAAATAAACCACTTCTATGCGCGGGAGATTTTTGCGCCTAATTCCACTTACTATCACAAGTGTAGCAGGTTTCCCGGGAAAGTGCAAGGGCTGAGGCGAAAAAGTTGACAACGGTGCCGGGCGTTTGCATACGAGCGAAAGGTTTGTAATTTGTAGGTTTTGAACAAAAACAGAACGGCAGTCTGCTGATCCCCCGGGCGGGGAAAGACGAAAGCCAGTTCGGGAACGGAGTGTGATTTTTACATGGTCAAGGATGTCTATTATGGCAAGACCCGGAAAAAGAGCTTCGCGCGGCAAGAAGAGATTCTTGAGATCTCCAATCTGCTGGAAAGCAAGAAAAAGGACTATCAGCGGCTCCTGGATATCGGCCTGCGGGAAGTTTTCCGGGACAGAGGGCCGATTACCGACTATACCGGGAAAATTGTGCTTCCCATCATTGATTACTCATTGAACGAGGAGCCCGAGTATTCCTTTGAACAAAAACAGAACGGCAGTCTGCTGATCCCCCGGGCGGGGAAAGACGAAAGCCAGTTCGGGAACGGAGTGTGATTTTTACATGGTCAAGGATGTCTATTATGGCAAGACCCGGCGAAAGAGCTTCGCACGGCACGAAGAGATTCTTGAGATGCCCAACCTGCTGGAAATCCAGAAAAAGAGCTATCAGTGGTTCCTGGATGTCGGCCTGCGGGAAGTTTTCCGGGACATCGGGCCGATTACCGACTATGCCGGGAAACTGGAGCTTACCTTCATTGATTACTCAATGAACGAGAAGCCCAAGTATTCCGTTGAGGAATGTAAGGCAAGGGACACCACCTATGCGGCGCCAATGAAGGTGCGGGTGCGGCTGCGCTACCGTGAGACCGATGTGATCAATGAATCGGAGATCTTCATGGGAGAATTTCCCATTATGACCAAGGGCGCGACCTTTGTTATCAACGGCGCGGAGCGGGTCATTGTCTCACAGATCGTGCGTTCCCCCGGCGTGTACTTTACCCGTACCGCTGACAAGGCTGACAATTTCACCTATGCCACCACAGTCATCCCCTACCGGGGCGCCTGGCTGGAGTACGAGACAGACCTGTCCGACATCTTTTATGTGCGCATTGACAAGAATCGCAAGCTGCCTGTCACCTGCCTGTTGCGGGCGGTGGGGCTCCGCACCGATGAGGAGATCCTGGAGATGTTCGGCGAGGATGAGCGCATTGTGGCCACCCTCAATAAGGATTCCTGCAAGACCTATGAGGACGCAATGCTGGAGATCTACCGCAAGCTGCGCCCCGGCGAGCCCCCCACGGTGGATTCCTGCGAAACGCTGCTGAACAACCTGTTCTTTGACCCCCGGCGCTATGACCTGTCCTCTGTGGGCCGCTATAAGTTCAACAAGAAGCTGGCCCTGTGCAGCCGCCTGACCGGGCAGAAGGTGGGAATGCCGATTGTAGACGAGGCCACCGGCGAGATCCTGGCGGAGGCCGGTGAGGTTCTCTCCCATGAGAGGGCTGTGGAGCTGGAGAATCGCGGCATCAATGAGGCCGTGATCTCTGTGGAGGGCAAGATGGTCAAGGTGTTCTCCAATAAAATGGTGGACATGGCCGCCTATGTTGACTTCCCGCCGGAGGAAGTGGGCGTGACCGAAAAGGTGCGCTATGTTGTTCTGAGGGATCTGCTGGATAATTACTCCGGTGAGGAGCTGAAGGAGCAGATTCAGGATCACCTGGACGAACTGGTTCCCAAGCATATCATCGTGGATGATATCCTGGCCTCTGTCAACTACCTGAACTGCCTGGCTCACGGGGTCGGCTCCCCGGATGACATCGACCATCTGGGCAACCGCCGCCTGCGCTGCGTCGGCGAGCTGCTGCAAAACCAGTTCCGCATCGGCTTTGCCCGGATGGAGCGGGTCATCCGGGAGCGGATGACCATCCAGGAGGCCGCCCTGGTTACCCCCCAGTCCCTGGTGAATATCCGTCCGGTCACCGCCGCCATCAAGGAGTTCTTCGGAAGCAGCCCCCTGTCCCAGTTCATGGATCAGAACAACCCCCTGGCGGAGCTGACCCATAAGCGCCGCATTTCCGCGCTGGGGCCCGGCGGCCTTTCCCGGGAGCGGGCCTCCTTCGACGTCCGGGATATTCACTATTCCCACTATGGGCGCCTTTGCCCCATTGAGACACCGGAAGGCCCCAACATCGGCCTGATCTCCTACCTGGCGTCCTTCGCACGCATCAATAAGTACGGCTTTATCGAGGCTCCCTACCGCAGGATCGCAAAGATTAAGGACGAAAACGGCAAGGTTCAGTGCAAGGTCACCGATGAGGTGGAGTATATGACCGCCGATGTGGAGGATCAGTATATTGTGGCCCAGGCAACCGAGCCCACCGACGAGAACGGCTGCCTGCTGAACGACCGTATTTCCTGCCGCCACATGAACGATATTATCGAAGTGGATCGGGAGCAGGTTGACTATGTGGATGTCTCCCCCAAGATGATGGTTTCCGTGGCAACCGCCATGATCCCATTCCTGGAAAACGACGACGCGAACCGCGCCCTGATGGGCGCAAATATGCAGCGGCAGGCTGTGCCGCTGATGACCACCGAGGCTCCGATTGTGGCCACCGGCCAGGAGTATAAGAACTGCCTGGATTCCGAAATCTGCGTCCTGGCGGAGGGCCCCGGCGAGGTTACCTATGTCAGCGCCACCAACGTGACCGTCCGCTATGACGATGGCCGCACAGTGAACTATCCGCTGACCAAGTATCTGCGGTCCAACCACACCACCTGCATCAATCAGCGCCCCATTGTCTGCCGGGGTGACCGGGTTGAGAAGAACGACTGCCTGGCAGACGGCCCGGCAACCTGCAACGGCGAAATTGCCCTGGGCAAGAATATCCTGATGGGCTTTATGACCTGGGAGGGCTACAACTACGAGGACGCGATCCTGCTGAACGAGCGGATCGTCCGGGAGGATGTGTTCACCTCCATTCACATCGAGGAATTTGAACTGGAAGCCCGGGACACCAAGCTGGGCCCCGAGGAGATCACCCGCGACATTCCCAATGTGGGCGAGGACGCCCTGAAGGATCTGGATGAGCGGGG
>CAYSNK010000014.1:0-2169 GCA_964432375.1 uncultured Oscillospiraceae bacterium
GGAGAATTTCGAGGCAGCCCTATCTTATTTTGCGGCTTTGTGGTAAAATAATAGGAAAGACGCTATTACTCTTATTTCAGGGAAGCTCGGATGCGATCAGCAGGAACCGGGGTCAGGGAGCCGCCGTCCAGCCGATTGCATCCGAGCTTCCCAAAAAATCCCGCTGTTTTGGAGGTAACGCCATGGACTGCACCGGTCTGGAACAATGGGGGGCTCTCTTGGGGCCTCTGCTGGAGGAACCCCGCTTTGCCGCGCTGAGCGAGCGGGTGGAGAAGGCCCGGGCCGGCTCTGTGGTCTTTCCCCCGGCGGAAAAGCAGTTTGCCGCCTTTTCCCTGACTTCCCCGGAGCGGGTGAAGGTGGTCATTCTGGGGCAGGACCCCTATCACGAGCGGGGACAGGCCCAGGGGCTGGCCTTTTCTGTGCCGGAGGGGGTCAAAATTCCCCCCTCCCTGCGCAATATTTACCGGGAGCTATATTCCGATTTGGGGATCTCCCCCGCCCCCTCCGGCGACCTGACCCCCTGGGCCCGGCGGGGTGCGCTGCTGCTGAACACCGTCCTGACGGTGGAGGAGGGGAAGGCCAATTCCCACAGCAAATTCGGCTGGCAGTGGTTCACCGACGGGGTGGTCAGCTCCCTGGCGCGGCTGCCCCAGCCCATCGCCTTTGTCCTGTGGGGGGCCCAGGCATGGAAAAAGGAGCCCCTGACCGCCTCCCCCTACCCCCGCCTGGTGGTCAAGGCCGCCCATCCCAGCCCCCTGAGCGCTTATCGGGGCTTTTTCGGCAGCAGGCCCTTCAGTCAGATCAACGCCTTTTTGACAGCAGAGGGCGCGGAGCCCATGGATTGGGCCCTCTGATGGCGCATTTATTTACATCTTCTTATAGAAAGGATTTGATTGATTTGTCTTATCAGGAACAATACCGGGCAAAGCTGGGCACGATTGAGGACGAACTGTCCATGATCCGAAGTGGTGACGTGATCTGCACCAGCGGTCAGGTCTGCGAACCGATCGGCTTTTATGAAAACCTTCACAGGATCGCCCCTCAACTGGATCACATCGAGCTGCTGAAGGGCCGGGGGCCGGAGGTTCCCTATCCCTTTATGACCATGCCGGAGCTGCAGGGCAAGGTGGAAATGATCTGCCACCTGTACGGCACCGTGATGAGAGAGGCCCACAAACTGGGGCTTTCCTCCCATCTGCCCTCCAACCTGCACGACATGATGCAGCGCAGGACGGAATATAAGCCCGTGATCAACAAGTTTATCGCCATGGCCACCCCCATGGACGAGAACGGCACCTTTACGGTTTCCGGCTGCGGTATGTGGGAGGAGTGCGGCTACCAACATTCGGAGCAGGTGATTCTGGAGGTCAACCCCAAGCTGCCCAAGTTCCCCGGCTGCCTGACCATCCCCATTGACAAGGTGGACATGATCGTGGAGGTGGATTATCCCGTCCCCACCTACGATGTGCGCAGCACCCCCACCGAGACGGACAAAATCATCGGCGGTTACGTTGCGGACCTCGTCCACGACGGGGACTGCATCCAGCTGGGCCTGGGCGGTATGCCGGACGCCGTGGGCAACGCCTTCTTTCAAAAGAAGGAGCTGGGCCTCCACACCGAGCTGTTTACCCCCGTCGTTGGCGACCTGATCCAGGCGGGCATCATCACCGGCGAGCACAAGAACATCGACAAGGGCAAGCACGTCGGCACCTTCATCATGGGCGACCAGAAGTTCTACGATATTATGTCCACCGCCCCCAACGTGCTTTTCCGCCAGGCTACCTACACCAACGACCCCACTGTGATCGCCCAGATCGACAACTTTGTGTCCATCAACACCGCCATTGAGATCGACCTGACCGGCCAGATCTGCTCCGAATCCATCGGCACGACCCAATTCTCCGGCACCGGCGGCGCCTTTGATTTTGCCTTCGGCGCCCAGCACTCCAAGGGCGGGCGGGGCATCATTGCCATGGCCTCCACCACCAAGGGCGGCAGCATCTCCAAGATCAAGTCCATTCTCACGCCCGGCTCTGTGGTCACCATCACCCGGAACGTGGCGGATATCATCATCACCGAGTATGGCGTTGCCTATCTGCGGGGCCGTTCCGTCCGGGAGCGGGCCTTGCAGCTGATTCAGATCGCCCATCCCAATTTCCGGGCGCAGCT
>CAYSNK010000014.1:2269-14907 GCA_964432375.1 uncultured Oscillospiraceae bacterium
CCCCCGCAGGCAGCTTGATATTATTTCAGCGCCGAGAGCTCCCGCAGCACCCGCTCCATCAGCGAGATCCGCTTAAAGGGGGTCATCAGATACCAGCCCGCGGTGTAGGGCCGCATCCGCCTGGCGCTCTCCACCGAGAGCTCCACCGCCAGATCCTCTGCCGCCTCCCGGCTCAGCCCCTCATAGCGGTCGATCACCTCCTGAGAAACCTCCACGCCGGACACCTCGCTGTTCATATACATGGCGTTTCTCTGGCTGACCAGGGGGTATATGCCGCCCAGGATCGGGGACTCCAGAGTTTCGTGGGCCAGCTTCACATTTTCAAAGGCGCGGTCCGTGAACACCGGCTGGGTGAGGAATCCGGTGACCCCTCCGGCCTCCTTCCGCTGGGCCTTCCGCAGCTCCGCCGGGAAGTTCACCGCGTTTACGTTCAGCGCGCCGTAGATGCGGAACGGGGAAACCGTCCCCGCCTCCCCCAGGGCCCGGATATAGGACGCCAGCACCGCCGAGTTGAACGAAAACACCCCCTTGATCTGCTCCCGCTCGGAGGTGGGGATGGGGTCCCCGGTGACCAGCAGCACGTTATGGACGTCCTCGATGGACAGGCCCAGCAGCAGCGCCCGGGTCGCGTTGATGTTCCGATCCCGGCAGGTCATGTGGGGGATGGGGTCCAGCCCCAGTTCCCGGTGGAGCTTGGCCGCCAGCATGGAGCTGTCCGCCCGGGCCCGGGCGATGGGGCAATCCGCGATGGTAATGGCATCCGCCCCGGCATCCCGAAGGCGCCTTGCCCCCTCCAGGAAGAAGTCAATGCCGTCATCGTCCGGCGGGTCCAGCTCCAGGGCGATGACCCGCTGCCCGGCGTCCAGCTTATCCGAGAGCCGGTTGGCGGCCCGGGGGCGCGCACGCTTGGCCGACTCCACGGCTTTCTCCGGCTCCGGTTCCCCGGGGCTTCCCAGGGCCCGGGCGGTTTTCCGGATAAATTCCGGCGTGGTGCCGCAGCAGCCCCCAAGGATGCGCACCCCCAGGGCCTGCAGCTCCGCCATGCGGGCGGCGAAATAGTCCGGCTTGCCGCCATAAATGGCCTGCCCCCGCACCAGGGTGGGGTATCCGGCGTTGGGCATGACAGACAGCAGCGGGGGCCGGTTTTGCATCCGGCTGACCAGCTTTTGCAGATGTCCGGGGCCGGAAACGCAGTTCAGGCCCACGGCGTCGATCTCCGGGCACTCCTCCGCCTGCCTCAGCAGGGCTCCGATCTCACGGCCGGAGGTGGTAACCCCCTCCGCCAGAACGCCAAAGGACACCAGCACAAAGGCCCCCGGCACCCGCTGCTTGATTTTTTTCGCCAGGATGGGCTGAACCCTGCACTCCGTAAAGGTCTCAAAGAGAAAATGAACGGCCCCCAGCTCCAAAAACACCTCTACAATGCGCTCATATTCCCCCTCGTCCGGCAGCAGGCCGGGCAGGGGGCCGATATCCGCAAAGACAAAGGCCCCCGTCCCCTCCGCCGCTTGCCGGGCCAGCTCCCAGGCGGCGCGGATGTTCTCCTCCACCTGCCGGAATCCGCAGCCCAGGGCCGCCGTGGACGCCGCGAAGGTGTTGGTCTTGATGGCCCTGGCTCCGGCAGCCAGATAGTCCCGATGGATGGCCAGCACCCGCTCGGGATGGGCCAGATTCGCCTCCTCGCAGCGGCTTCCGTCCGGGTAGCGCTCCCGGTAATAGACCCCCATGCCGCCGTCAAAGAGCAGGGTATTCGTTTTCAGATAACTTTGAACATCCATCAGCCCAGCACCTTCTTTGCAATATCCACAGATTCCTTGGCGTCCCTGGCGTAAAAGTCCGCGCCGATCTCCGCCGCGTACTCCGGGGTCAGCACAGCGCCCCCCACCCAGATCTTGCAGGGGTGGCCGCTCTCCCGGAGGGCGCGGATGGTCTGCTCCATGCTGGCCAGGGTGGTGGTCATCAGGGCGGACAGGCCGATCAGACGGACATCCTGCTCCACGGCAGTCCGCACCACCCGCTCCGGCGGCACATCCCGGCCCAGATCCAACACGGTATAGCCGTAATTTTCCAAAATCGTCTTGACGATGTTCTTTCCGATGTCGTGAATGTCCCCCTTCACGGTGGCGACAATGATCTTTCCCTTGGAGACAGAGGGCGCCCCCCGCTTTGCGATGGCTGTCTTGATGATCTCAAAGGCTTCGGTGGCGGCCCCGGCGGAGTTGATCAGCTGGGGGAGAAACAGCTCCCCTTTCTCAAACCGAAGGCCCACATAGTCCAATGCCGGGATCAGCAGGGTGTTCACCACCTGGATCTCCTCCATGCCGCCCTCCAGCAGCTCCTTTGTCAGCCGGCGGCACTCCTCCTTCAGCCCCTTTGCCACCGCCCGCACCAGGGGCGGCTGATCTTCTCCGCCGCCGCTTCCGGCCTGCACCGGGGGGGCGGCGGCTGTCACGGTGACTGCGGGTTTTCTGGCGCAGGCCGCGAGATAGACCTCCGCGTTCTTATCCCGGTTATAGAGCACATTGAACACCCGGATGGCATCCATAATGCTCTCCGCATTGGGGTTGACGATGGGCAGATCCAGCCCATGGGCCATGGCCAGGGTCAGGAAGCCGGAGGTGATCAGCTCCCGCCGGGGCAGGCCGAAGGAGATGTTGGACACCCCCAGGACGCAGTGCAGCCCCAGGCGATCCCGCACCATGGACATGGCCTTCAGCGTCTCCACCGCCTTGTCCTGCTCGGCGGACACCGTAAGGGTCAGGCAGTCAATATAGACATCCTCTTTGGCGATCCCATAGGACAGGGCCTCCCGCAGAATCCGCTCCGCGATGGCAAAGCGTTCCTCCGCCGTGGGGGGGATGCCGTTTTCATCCATGGCAAGGCCGATCACCGCCGCGCCGTACTTCTTCGCCAGGGGCAGGACGGTGCGCAGCTTCTCCTCCTCCCCATTGACGGAATTGATGATGGCCTTTCCGCTTACCACCCGGAGGCCGGCCTCCAGAGCCGCCGGATTAGAGGAGTCGATCTGCAAAGGCAGATCCGTCACTCCCTGGATGGCCCGCACCACTCTGGTCATCATTTCCGCCTCGTCGATGCCGGGAACCCCCACGTTCACGTCCAGGATATGGGCCCCCGCGTCCGCCTGCTCCACCGCCTGGCGGACGATGTAATCCATATCCCCTTCCAGGATTGCCTGCTTGAAGCGCTTCTTTCCGGTGGGATTGATGCGCTCGCCGATGATACGGACGCCGTCGATCTCCACCACGCAGGTGGGGGTGCAGACCACAGAGCGCTTTTTCGCCTCATGGGGGGAGGGGGTTCGGCCCGCAGTCCGGGCCACGATCTCCCGGATATAGTCCGGCTCCGTGCCGCAGCACCCGCCCAGATAGGAGACTCCCGCCTCCACAAAGGGCAGCATGGCCGCCCCAAATTCCTCCGCCGTGATGTTGTAGGTTCCCGTGGCCGGGTCCGGCAGCCCGGCGTTGGCCTTGACGATCACCGGCTTGTCGGTCAGCGCGCACAGCTCCCTGGCAAAGGGGAGGATCTCCGCCGGGCCCAGAGAGCAGTTGATGCCCATGGCGTCCACGTTCAGCCCGTTCAGCACCGCGGCCATGGCGGGAATGGAGCAGCCGGTGAAGGTCCTGCCCCCCCGCTCGAAGGTCATGGTGACAAAAACCGGGAGCGTGGTGTGCTCCTTGGCCGCCAGCACCGCCGCCTTCACCTCATATAAATCCGTCATGGTTTCAAAAACCACCAGGTCGGCGCCGGCCTCCCGGCCCGCCGTCACCATCTCCCGGAAAATATCGTATGCCTCGTCAAAGGAGAGGGAGCCGTAGGGCTCCAGAAGCTGCCCGATGGGGCCAATGGACAGGGCGACCCGGGCGGCCGTTCCCGCCGCCGCCCGCTTTGCGCAGCGCACTCCGGCCGCGATCAGCGCCTCCACACTGTATCCGCTGTCCCGAACCTTATACCGGTTTCCCCCAAAGGTGTTCGTATAGATGATCTGGCTCCCCGCCTCCACATAAGCCCGGTGGATCTCCGTGACGGTTTCCGGCTCTGTCAGGTTCAAGACCTCCGGGCACCGTCCGGGCTGGAGGCCCCGCTTTTGCAGCATGGTGCCCATGGCGCCGTCTAAATAGTGGATTTTATTGTCTGCCACAGGATTTTCCCGCCTTTCTATATGCGCAGCGCTCAAACATGGAGCAATAGGCGCAGCCACGGAACCGCTTTGTCTGGGGCCGATCCGCCAGCCCGATGATCGCGGTGACTGATTTTCTGGGAATCAGAATACAGGTATCGGTCAGCGTCAGGCCGATCTGCCGGGAGGTATCCAGCACCGCTGTCAGCCGGTACTGAAGCTCCAGGGGCAAGTCCCCATACCCCGGACTGAACCGGTCGGTAAAAAAGGCATCCGGGTAAACCCCGTGAAGGGTTTCCTCCACCCGGTCACAGACCGCTTCAATGGCGGCGGAGCCGCAGCAGTCCAGCAGGATGGCCCGGGACAGATCCCGGGCCTGGGCGCTGTTGATCAGCCGTTCCATCTCCGCCCCCAGAGTGGCCGCGAAGAGGATGCAGCTTCCGCAGTCCGCCAGCAGTGCCCGGGCGTCCTTTCCCGGCAGGGACAGCCCCAGCTCCGGAAGAAAAAGCCCCTCCCGGCGCTCAATGCGGGACTTTTTCCAGGTATATTTGGGGCGGATGGCGCGGAGCGTGTCCTCCATGGCCGTGTCGATCATGGCATCGACGTCCGCCGGGATCTCGCTGCCCCGCCAGCTCAGATATTGGAGCACTTCCCTGCGATTGAAGCGCTCGATTCGGATATCCATGGCCCACCGCCCTTTCTGACAAACGTAACGATATGATGCCGCAGCGAATGGCACAACCCGCCGAATTTTGCCCTCTCCGGCAGGGCCGGGGAGCAAAACGGCATAAAATCGGAGTACAACAGCCGTTGGGCTATTGTACCACACATTTCAAAAGAATGGTATAGGCCATCGGATTCTTCCGAAAACTTTCCGGTGTGATTCGGCCCGATCAGGGGGATATGGAGATGGCAGCGCATCCGGGCTCTGATCTGCGAAGGAGCCTCGGAAATGTGATTCCCTGCCGGAACAGGCGCCTGTTCCGGCAGGGAGTTTTTCGCGGTTCCGCCTTCCATGCCCGGCGGGGGCCCTCAGCCCCGGGATTTCCCCAGGAACGCAAGCAGGCCGTCCCGATACTTCCGGGCAGCCGCCGGCAGATAGCGCTCCTTCAACTGGCAGAGATAGACCGTCCGCATACAGAAGTCGTCCAGCACGTCCAGATAGACGATCCCCTCGTCCGCCGCCGTAGCGGGCTGGTTGCGCTGCTTCCAGTGGTGGCGGTCGGCGCTGATAAACGCCACCCCCAGCCCCCGGCCCACGGCATCGCCAATCAGCTGGGCGGACTCCCCCTCGAAGCCGATCTTTGGCCGGAACCCGGCCTTTCTGCACAGCTCATACACGGAATCCCGAAAATCAGGGGAGATATTGTTGCACAGAAACCGCTCGTCCTTCAGTTCAGACAGGAATATGGCGCCTTTCTGCGCCAGGGGGTGCTCCCTGCCCACCACGACCCCCAGCCGATAGGTGAACAGTTGGATCGCTTCGATTTCCAGGTGCTCCGGCGGGCTGACGGTAAAGCCGAAATCCACCTTTCTGGTCAGCAGGTTTTCCTCGATCTTGGCATTGTCAAGGATGTAGAGATGCAGGTTGATCTGGGGATTGTCCAGAAAGAGCCTGCTGGTGTATGTGTGTATTTTCGATGGAGGGTCGAACATGGCGCTGCTGGCGATATAGACGTCGCCCCCCGCCTGCCCGACCATATCGCTTAGCTCCTGCCGGGCTTCGTCCACCTCGTTCAGGATGCGGTTCACCCGCTTCAGAAACACACGGCCATACTCGTTGAGATAGACGGAGCGCTTGTCCCGCTCAAAGAGCTGCACGCCCAGCTCAGATTCCAGATTGGAGATCGCCTTGCTCAGCGACGGCTGAGAGAGATGCAGCTGCTCCGCCGCATGGGTAAAATGCTCGGTTTCCGCCACAGTTTTGAAATAGGCAAGCTGATAGAGCTCCATACGCAATTCTCCTTCCGCCCCAGCCGATGCGGCGCTTCCACGGGGTCGTGTTTCCCCGGGGCGGCCCCGCTGTCAATTCAAGTATACCGGCGGCGGGTCCCCTTGTCAATATGCGGGTGTTCCGGCGGAAAACCGGGTTTCCCGCGCTGCGGCTCCGGCTTGACTTTCGGTTAGTTTAGACTTACAATAGGGCCAGCGTATTTCGGGCTGCTGCTTCGGAACGCCCCGTCCGGCCGGAGGGGGCGATTCCGTGGGGCTTCGGCCGGTCAGACGCGGTAATTTTAAGTCGTGTGGTTAGCCATCGCTAACGCCAACAACCGACATCTGAAAAGGCGGGCAGCTTATGTTTGAACAGGTCCTAACCCAACACGCCTCCCCCGCAGACACCATCCGCTGGTTCCCCGCCATGGCCGGGCTGCGCGTCTGCGATTTCACCGTAGACTGGCCCGCTCAACCATCCCTGTCCCCGGCGGCGGGCTGCTGCGAAGCCCTGTTCTGCCGGGGCGGCAACCTGCGCATCGTGCCGGAGGACGGACGGCAGTTTGTCGTCGGCAGAGGGGACATCCTCCTGGTGTCCGATCTCTGCCGGGTCCGCCAGGCACAGGGGTTCGGGGAGCCGCTCCGGGGCATCCTGGTTGCGGTGCGGGCCGGGGAAGGCGGCGAACGCCTCGCCGGGCTGCAAGCCCTGCCGGGGAACGCCCCGCCGGATCTCCGCAGGCTGGGCCCCACGCTGTCCGAGAAGGCGGGGGTACTCCGCATCAGCGGCGGAGCGTGGCGCGACGCCCTGTATTCCGCCCTCTCCCGGCTGCCCCGGGAGGAGCAGGGACAGTATTGCGCCCTCAAGACTGTGGAGCTGCTTTATCTGCTCTGCCGGAGGTGCCTGCCCGAAACCCGGGCCCCCGACGCCCGAACCGAGGAGCAGGACCCGGCAGACCTGGTTGATCGGCTCAATGATTACATCCAGACCCATTTGGCAGAGGAGCTTTCCATCGCCGCCCTGTCTCAGCAGTTCCATATCTCTCCCACCACTTTGAAAGCCTGGGCCCGCCGGAGCTATGGGCAGCCTCTGCACCAGTATATTTCAGCCGCCCGGATCGAGCGGGCCGCGGCGCTTCTGCGGAGCACCCCGTTCCCCATCGCTCAAATCGCGGCGGAGGTGGGGTATAGCAGCGTCAGCCAATTCGGCACCATGTTCCGGCGCCGGTTTCAGTGCTCCCCCGCGCAATACCGCCACCAAAGTCAGGACAGGCCACATTCCCTCAAATAAACCGGCAAAGGCCCAGCCAGGCGCCCAGGGCGAAAAAGAGAACCGCCTTGATCGCCACGGCCACGTCCTCCCGCCGGAGCAGGCGCTGCTCCGGGTGGGAAATATTCCCCTTGGGGCAGACCCCTGCGCACCGCTCGCAGCCGATGCACTCGCCGTTTCTGCCGCCGTCCTCCTCCAGCTTCAGGCCCACCGGGCACTGGTTGGCGCAGGCGTTGCAGCCGGGAATACAGTTGGGCGCGTTTCTTCGCAGCACTCCCCAGGGCAGCATGGGCAGCAGGGAAAAAACAGCCCCCATAGGGCAGAGGAATTGGCAGAAGAACCGCTCCTGCACCGCCATCCCGCCCAGAATCAGCAGGAAGAGGAGAATCCCTGCCAGATACCCTCCGGCAGGCAGCCGCCCGGCAGTGAGCAGGGAGAACACCTCCCAGGGGCTGGTTCCGCTCAGCTTTCCGTAAAGTCCGGCAGTGCAGAAAATCACGATCAGGATCAGAACCCCGTATTTAACCTTTTGCCCCCAGGGCAGGAGCCTGGCGGGGAGAGAAAACTGTTTCTTCCTATGAAACAGTTTTTTCTGCGCCAGCCCGGAAAGCCACCAGACAAAATCCCCCAGGCTGCCAAAGGCGCAGACATACCCGCAGAAATAGCGCCCAAAGAGGACGGTGAGCAGGCACAGCCCCACCAGCACCTTGACAAAGCTGTTGAATTGCAGGGGCTCTCCCGCCCCGATCCATTGGAACAGGGCCTTCACCCCGGAAAAGCCCGCCACAAATGCCCCGGGCATCAGGAGGAAGAAGGCCAGTTGGATTCCCCGCCGCAGGAGGGCCCGTCTGCGCAGCCGTCGTTTCCGCTGCTGGGCGGGGGTCAAGGGCGTTTTTTCAGCCGTTTTCATCTATCCCACCGCCTTTTCCAGCGCATCCGCCGCCGCGTCGATGAGGCCGCCGGAGCTGTAAGTGGCCCCGGAAACCGTGTCTACCCGGGCGCTTTGGGCGGCCAGGATGCTGTCCAGCACGCTCTCCGCCTGGGCAAAGTAGGCCGGGTCCTCCCCCTCTGCGGAGAGGACGGTGATCTCCGTCAGCTTGCCGCCCTGAATGGCGACGGTCAGGGTGATCTCGCCGCCGAATCCGGCCCCTGTCCCCTCATAGACGCCATCCACATAGGGGGAGGAAGTCTCCTCCGCGCCCTCCATCTGGGCGAGAATATCCGCGTTATACGCCTCCACCTGGGCCACGGCATCATTCCGCTCCGCCACCTGGGCCGCCCGGGCAGCGGCCACCGTCTGGTACTGCCAGAGCACCCCCGCCGCCAGCAGGAGACTGGCGGATTTGGTCAGAAAATTTGCGTGTTTCACTGGCTCTCCTCCGTTTCGGATTCGGCAGCGGCGGCCTGAACCAGTGCCTGCCGGGCCCCCTGCTGGATGGACAGGGAGGAGTAGGTGGCGCGGCTCACCACATCCACCTCCTCCGCAGACTGCCTGGTCAGGATCTGTTCCACCAGGCCGGGATACCAGACCTCTCCCCTTTGCCGGCCATTGACGGCATAGCTCAGGTAGCTGTCGTTATCCTCGGGGAACTCCGAGAGATCCTCCCCCTTTGTCACCTGGACGCCGGTGATCTTCCCTTCCTCCACCGTAATTGTCACCTGCACCTGATAGCGGAACACCTCCTCATCCGTACACCAGACTGTGGCGGAATAGGTTCCGTCCCGATACTCTGCGGGGGATTCCTCCGGGGGTTCCGTTTCCTCCCCCTCCGTTGGCACGGTTTCCTCCGGGCACTCTGTTTCTTCTTCCTCTTCCTCCGGCGGTATGGCCTGGGCTAGGGCGTTTTCAATCCCCTCCAGGATCCCCCGGGAGGAGAAGGTGGCCCCGGACACCGCATCCACCTGGGTGCTCTGGCTGGCGAGGACAGCGGGGATCACCTGCTCCGCCTGTTCCAGATAGGCAGGCGTTTCATCCTCCGCCTGCACAATCCGGATCTCCGCGATCCGTCCCTCCGTCACCGTGACCTGGACAAGGATTTCTCCGCCAAAGCCCTCCCCGGCTCCGAGATAGGTTCCGTCCAGGTACACCTCCTGGGGAAGCACCGAGGGGTCGATTACCACAGGCTCCTCCGGCTGGGGGGCGGTTTCTGCGGGGGCAGTCTCCTCCGGCTCCTCAGTTTGCCCGTTGGAGGACGCCTGGGCCAGGGCCCGTTTCGCGGCATTCAGGATGCCGGTGGAGGAATAGGTGGCCCCGGACACCGCATCCACATTGGGGGAATTGGCCTCCACGATCCGGCTGAGAACCGCCTCCGCCTTGCTCAGATAGGAGGGAGTTTCTCCCGCCGCACTGACCACCTGAACCGAGGCGATCTTCCCCCCGGAAATGGTCACCGCCACCTGGATCGTCCCGCCAAACCCTGTGGCGGAGCCGTAATACACCCCGTCCACATACCCCGCCGGTTCGGAAAAGCTCTCCTGGACGGCGGCGGCCGGGGCGCCGGTTTGTTCCGGCTGGGGCGTGGTCACCGTTTCTCCGGTCAGGGCGTTTTCAATCGCCCCTAAAATTCCCTTAGAGGAATAGGTGGCGCCGGAAACCGCATCCACCTCCCAGGTCTGCCGGGCGAGGACGGCCTCCACCACTCCCATCGCCCGGTTGAAGAAAGAGGCCGTCTCTCCCCCGGCGCTCAGGATTTCGATGCCGGTGATGCAGCCTCCCTCTACCGTCACCCGGACGGAAACCGCCCCGCCATAGCCCTGGGCAGACCCGGTATAGACTCCGTCAGGATAGGTGTTCTCCGTCATCTCCGCCCCCAGGGGGACGGGGGTTTCCTCTGCCGGTTCCTGCTCCGGCTCCGGCTGAACGCTCTCCTGGGCCGGAAGCTCCAGCCGCTCCGGAATCTGGGCCAGGACCGGCTTGGTGAAGGGCAGGGCCGCCAGAACCAGAACCAGGGTCAGGATGCCCGGCCATAGATTTGCAAGGGGTCGAAGGGCGGACAAAAGCGCCCCTTTTTTCTTCGGTTCCATGTCATTCCTCCCTTTGGATCACTGTAACGGGAAAATCTGAGGTGAAAGACTCCGCCAGGGGCGCGGTGACATATACCTGCCCCTGCTCGGTCATCATAACGAGATCAAACGTATCGCCATACTCCCGCCAATAGGCTTCGGCGGCCTCCAGGCCCATGACATAGCAGGCGGTGGAAAGGCCGTCTGCCAGGGCGCCGTTTTCGCTGACCACGGTGACGGAGATCAGGCCGCTTTGGGCGGGATAGCCGGTGCCGGGGTCCAGGATATGGTGGTAAGTCTCCCCGGTTGCCTCGTCCACAAAGTAGCGCTCGTAGGCCCCGGAGGTGATGACGGCCCGGTCAGCCACGGATAAAATCCCCAAAAAGCTGGAGTTGTCCTCCGGCTCCAGGGGATTTTGAATCCCTACCCGCCAGAGGGAGCCGTCTGTCTTTGTTCCATAGCACTGCACGTTGCCCCCCAGGGACACCACGCCGGACACCAGCCCGTATTCCTCAAACAGCTCCATCAGGCGTCCGGACGTATATCCCTTGGCGATTCCGCCCAGGTCAATTCCCTGTCCCTCCCCCAAAGTGAGGGTTCCGGATTCCTTGTCGTAGGTCAGTTGGTCGCTCCCCACCCGGCTCAGCAGGGCCTCCAGCTCTGCGGCATCGGGGACGGCAAACTCCCCCGTGGTAAATCCCCAAAGCTCCATAAGGGGATATACCGTCAGGTCAAAGGCCCCGCCGGTGGTGCGCCAGAGGGAAAGCCCCTCCTCCACCATTTGGGCAGTCTCCTCGGAAAGGGTTCCGGCGCCCTCGACATTCAGCCGGCTGATCTCGCTGGTTTCCTCTCCCACGGAGAGGAGGGCGTCCAGCCGCCGGATCTCCTCCAGGCTGGCGGAGAGGGCCTCCTCGCACCGCTCCCCATAGCAGGTGACAGTCATATAGGTGTCCATGGCGAACAGCTCGCCGGAGGCGGAGGGCACTTCCTCCGCCGATTCCCCGGCTGACGAGTCGGCCACGCCGCCTCCGCAGGCGGACAGAGCCAGCAGCGCCGCAAGGAGCAGCGCAAGGGCAGTTCGTCTCATTTGGTTTTTCCTCCCAGATCAATCTTTTCCAGCCTGCGGCACAGTTCTCCCCCCACCAGGCCGATCACGGCCCCGCTGACCAGCCCGGTGAACCAGAGAACCAGCAGATACCAGGCCAGCGCCGTTGTCTCCAGCAGCGCCATGGCCACCAGGATCTGGCCCACGTTGTGGGCAATGCCACCCGCCACGCTGACGGCGAAAATGTGAACCTTTCCCGTGCGCTTCAGCAAAATCATCACAAGCCCGCTGAGCAGCCCTCCCGCCAGGCTGTACGCCAGGCTCATGCCGTTGCCGAAAAGGACGGCCACCAGCACAATGCGCACCAGGTTGATGAGGAGGGCGCTCTTTGTCCCCATGCGGTACAGGGCCACCAGCACCACCAGGTTGGTCAGCCCCAGCTTCATCCCGGGCACCGCAAAAAACGCGGGGATCTGCGCCTCCGCATAGCTGAGGATCAGCGCCAGCGCCACCAGCAGGCCATATTGGGCAACTACTTTCGCTTTCTTCATTCCACCCTCCTATCCGGCAACCATATCTACCTCCGCCGAGGCTGTTTCCCCGGCGATTTCCACCACCACCTGGTTGGGCAGGCAGACAATGGCCTGCCCCGCCTGATGGATCTTTCCTGTATGGACGCACAGCTTGTCCGGGCAGGAGGCGTCCTCCATCCAGGCGCTGCCCTCCGCAATCACCAGGCGGTTCCAGCCGCCCTCCGCGCCGGCGATCTCGTAGGTGCAGTCCCTGTCCAGCGGCAGGGTCACTACCACCTCGCCGGCCACGCGAACCTGCACCTGTTCCCCCTCCTTTCCCGACAGGAGGAGGAACAGGGCGATCAGCGCGCCAAAAAGCAAGGCGCCGCCCAGGAGGAGCAAATCTCCGCCCCATTGTTTCATCCGTTTCATGGCTAAATCAGGAAACACCTCGTTTCTTCCCCGCGTCGGTGAATGCGACAACAAGGCCACCCTTGGATGGCCTTGTCGCTGGTTCGTTTACCGGGCTAGAAGGGGTTTTTCTATCGGGCCCGGGGGATCAATCCTTGGCCGCATTGCAGAGGAACGTGACCGCCTCGGCGCGGGTGCAGGTCTTGTTGGGCTCGAAGGTGGTGGCGCTGGTGCCCGCAGTGATCTTGCTCTGCACCGCCCACAGCACCGCGTTGTAATACCAGTCGGTTTCCTTCACATCCGCAAAGGGATTCTCACCGGTGACAACCG
>CAYSNK010000014.1:15007-19979 GCA_964432375.1 uncultured Oscillospiraceae bacterium
TAATACCAGTCGGTTTCCTTCACATCCGCAAAGGGATTCTCACCGGTGACAACCGGCTGCCCCGCCTGGTTCCACAGGAAGGTGACGATCTCCGCCCGGGTGCAGGTCTTGTTGGGGGAGAACTGGTTATCGCCGGTTCCCGCAGTGATCTGGTTTTCCACGGCCCACTGAACAGATTCCGCGAACCAGTCATCCTCCTCCACATCGGTGAACTGAATCGTGGGGGCTGCGGAGACAGTCAGGGTAAACGCCAGATCGGGATAACCGGTGGCGGAAACCACCACTTCGTACTCGCCGCTCTCCGCGAAGGGCTCGGCGGTCAGGTCAATGGCGCCGTCCTCCTTCACGATGACCACAGCGCCGCGGCCGGAGGCGGCATAGTCGGTGCCGTTGACGGAAACGGAGCTGACGGCGGCGAGATACGCCTGGAACGTCTCCTGAGAGCTGCCCTCGGCGGCCACCAGCGCGGGGGCGCTGTCGTCGCCGTTGTAGGCGGCGGGCTGCTCATCGGTGGAGAGGACAAAGCTGGCGGACAGGGCCGCGTACTTGCCGCTCTGATCGCTGACTACCAGGGTATAGGTTCCCGGCTGGGCGCCGGTGAAGGTCAGCACGCCGTTGGAAACCTGGATCTCCAGCCCCTCCACAGAGTAGGCAGGGTCAAAGTCCTGGGGCAGGCTGACAAATTCCACCGCAGTCTCTCCGGCGGAGATCAGCGCGTCCTCCACGGAGACAGAGCCGTCGAACTTCACGGGGACATACAGTTCGGTGTCAAACCGGAACAGTCCCGCGTCCGTATAGTAGGTGATCTGCCGGATGGTCTGGCCCATCATCGCCTCGTAATGGGCGGAGGAGGTGGGGCTGCTGTGAACGCTGGCGGTAAAGCCGGTACACCAGGCCAGTTCAGAGGTGCGCCACACATTTTCCAGATGGCGCAGGCCGTAGTCCGCCTCATCGGTGGAGAGGATCACCGCATAGACAGAGCCGATCTCCTCGGGCAGGCCCTCAACGCCCACCTGATAGTCGCCGTAGGAGGTTTCCGTGGTCAGTTCGGCGGCGGCCTCGATCTCCTGGACCTCGCCCACCACGGCGCCAAAGGACAGGGTCCCGTCCTCCGCCACGGTCAGCTCCTTGTAGTAGTCAGGGGCCTCTGTCAGGATGTAGTAGGAGTAACTCTCCGCCTCAAAGAGGGCCCCGGAGCCGGTATAGGTGGTGGAGCTGGTCTGGCCCCGGTTTGTGACCTCAATCGTCACGCTGTCCTCATCGGTGATCCGGTTCAGCCCGGCCAACTGGTCCAGATCGCTGACCTTCACCGGGAAAACGATGCCGGAAATGTCGGTGCCCTCCGGGTCAACGTGGTAGGAGCCGCCCACCAGGGTGCCCGTGCGGGTCTTATTCAGCGTGGCGGAGGTGACGGCATCCACCGATACCTCGTTCCGCAGCTCTGCGGCGTAAAAGTCCGCGTAGGGGATGTTCATCAGAACGTAGCCGGAAAACTCCACCGGCTCCTCGGCGGCGGCCTGGGCCAGGGCCTCCTTCGCAGCGGCCTGGATCGCGACAGAAGAGCAGGTGGCGGTGGAGACCGCGTCCACCTCATCCGCGCTGTTGGCCTCAATGATCTGCGCCGCCACGCCGGGGTTGCTCCCCCGGCCGTTCATGGCCCGGTTTGCATACGTCTCGTTTTCTTCGTCCAAAACGCAGTCCTGGGCGAACGCCACAGACGTCACCTTGCCCTCCGCAACGGTCACATCCACTTTAATGTCATAGGCGTCAAAGTCCAGATATTCGTCCGGCTCGACTGTGGCCGTGCCTTGATAAGTGCCGTCCTGATACTGGGTCGTCCCCTCTGCCGCAAAGCCGGGGACTGCGCAGGTGCTCAGCAGCACAGACAGGGAAAGCCCCGCAGCCAGCCATTTTTTCAGTTTCATAGAAATGCTCCTTTCTTTTCCCCCTCTCCGGCAGTTTTCAGACCGCGCCTTCTATAATTAGTCCTTTCTAACCAAAGAGGGATTGAATACCGGAACCCAAGCTCCGGCTGAATGGGGCGTTTTTTACCGGCTGGAATTGCGCAGGATAAGCCCGCCCCGGGTGGAGGTTAGTTTGATTTAACCATCCGCATTAGATAGTCTACTCTAACTCCCGTCCCCTGTCAAGTTCCGCATCGGACTTTTTCGCGTCCGAAACCGACAGGCCGGTTGGCTTGGCTTCTATCTCCCACTGTCTTTATGACCCGTTTTCCGGGGCGGCGGGCGCATCGTTTCCGGTGCACCCCGTCCTTTCCCGTCAGATTACACGTTGAACAGGAACTCGATGATATCGCCGTCCCTGACCACATATTCCTTGCCCTCGGAGCGGTATAGCCCCCGGGCCTTTACCTCGCTCATCTTGCCGCCGCACTCCATCAGGGTGTCGAAGCTGCAAACCTCCGCCCGGATAAAGCCCCGCTCAAAGTCGGAGTGGATCTTGCCTGCCGCCTGGGGCGCCTTGGTGCCCTTGGTGATGGTCCAGGCGCGGCACTCCTTCTTCCCATCGGTCAGGAAAGAGATCAGGCCCAGCAGCGCATAGCTGGCCTTGATCAGCCGGTTCAGCCCGGATTCCTTCAGGCCCAGATCCTCCATGAACAGGGCGCGTTCCTCCTCCTCCAGGTCGGCCAGCTCCTCCTCGGTCTTGGCGCAAATGGGGATCACCTGCGCGCCCTCGGCATCCGCCCTGGCCTTGACGATCCGGTAATAGGGGTTGTTTTCCGGTTCCGCTGCCCCAGCGTCATCCATGTTGCAGGCGTAGATGACAGGCTTCCTGGACAGCAGGCCCATTTCCCGCAGGCTGAGCCGCTGATCCTCGTCCTTCTCGTCAAAGGCGAAGGTGCGGGCGCTCTTTCCCTGGCCCAGGTGCTCCACCAGAGGCTCCAGCCATGCCGCCTCCGCCTTGGCCGCCTTATTGCCCGTCTTTGCCGCCTTGCTCAGTCGGGCCAGGCGGTTCTGGGCCAGCTCCAAATCGGCCAGGATCAGCTCCATGTCAATGCACTCGATATCGCCGTCGGGGTCCACTGCCGCAGGCTTTGCGGCGTCCTCCACAACATGGATGATATTGTCGTCGTCAAAGCAGCGCACAACGTGTACGATGGCGTCGCACTCCCGGATATGGCCCAGGAACTTGTTGCCCAGCCCCGCCCCCTGGGAAGCCCCCTTCACCAGGCCGGCGATATCCACAAATTCCACCACGGCAGGGGTTTTCTTATTGGGGTGCCAGATCTCGCAGAGCTGATCCAGCCGCTCGTCGGGCACAGCCACAATGCCCGTGTTCGGCTCAATGGTGCAGAAGGGATAGTTGGCGGCCTGGGCGTTGGCGGTGCCGGTGATCGCGTTGAACAGGGTGCTCTTGCCCACATTGGGCAGGCCCACGATACCTAATTTCATAATCTCCTCACATCTCCTTAATCCTTATATTTTCAGGGAATCCCGAACAAACCGGCCAGCGCGATTTGCGGGAGATTTTTCGTCAGAAAAATCTCTCCGGAGATTCCTCAGAGGAAAACTTTCAACGGAAATACAGCCCCATTATACAATCCGCCCGGTCAAAGCGCAAGGGCAAAAACAAGGGGAGAGCCCCTTAAAACAGCAGCGTCAGAAGGGGAATGGTGACGATGGAGAGCAGGGTGGAAACAAAGGTGCCCTGCCCGGCGCTGGCCGCGTCTCCGCCATATTGCAGGGCCAGCATGGTGCAGTTCGTGGCCACGGGCATCCCCTGAATCACCACGGCCACCCCCAGAATCACCGGGTCCGGCACCCACCAGCGCAGCAGCAGCCACAGCAGCAGCGGCGTCCCGACCAGCCGCACCGCCGACATGATCCAGATCCTGGGGCCGCCGAACACCCCCTTCAGGGGCAGGGCCGCCAGGTTGGAGCCAATGATCAGCAGGGCCGCTGGGGTGGTGATCTGGCCGATCAGATCCACCGTATCCGCCACCAGCGCGGGCAGGTGGAGCTGGGTCAGGGCGATCACCAGGGCCAGCACAGAGGCGAGGACGCAGGGAGAACAGAAGTCCCGCCAGGTCAGCTTTCTCCCGCCCCCCTTTCCGGCAAGGAGAATAGGGCCCACGGTGTAAACCAAAAGGTTAAAGGGCATATTGAAAATGGCCGCGTAAAACACGGCGTCCGCGCCGAAGATGGTCTTGATCACCGGAAAGCCGATAAAGCCCACGTTTCCGAAAAGAAACATAAACCGCATCACCCCTACCTTTTCCTTTGGGGTGCCCACCAGCCAGGTCACCAGCAGGGCGACCCCCGTGGAAAGCAGGTAGCCCAGGATCGCAATGCCGATGGAGGAGCCGATCTGCCCCAGGGAAAACGTCTGCCCGCCGGACAGCACCGAGGAGAGGATCAGGCAGGGAGTGGTGACGGTCAGAACCAGGTTGGTCAGCCGCTTGTTGAACGCCCCGTCCATCACCCGGAGCTTATTGGCGGCATAGCCCACGATGATGACCAGGAACAGCTCCACCATCTGGAGCAGAATGGATGTAAAATCCAAAGAAATCGCCTCTTTTTCATGTCGCTTCCGTTAAGAAATCTCTGCATCAGCCGACGAGAGCCGTCGATTCAGACATTCTTTAACAGTTTGTTCAAATTTTTGTTTCAATTTGTCCATCAACTTCCCAAAAAATCTGGTATATTATAATCACAAGGCAGGGGACTTTAGATCCCGGCTTTGTTTGAAATAAACTGCATACATCTTCCTCTCTTTTCTCTTTTTTCTCTTTTCTTTCAAGCCGACAGCCGCCGGGGTATCCCCGGTGGCTGTCGGCTATTTGTTTGGCGTCAATAGGAGCTGATCGGGATGGAGCCGTCGTCCGTTCCCTTTTCCACCCGGCGGATCACCGCGTCATAGCCATACCGTTCGTTGACCTGGATGTGGACGGTGTCTCCCACCCGGCGGCCCAGCAGGGCCTTGCCCACCGGGGACTCCTTGCTGATCAGCC
>CAYSNK010000015.1:0-18563 GCA_964432375.1 uncultured Oscillospiraceae bacterium
TGACGAAAAATCCCTCGCCGCCAGCTCTTGCCGATTGAATCAGAGTTTCCCTTATTTTCGTCCGCCCACCCGCAGACGGGCAATGGCACGGGCCAGGGCAGCCTCCGCATGGGCCACGGTGAGGGCGTCCTTCTTGGCGCGGATGCGCTCCTCCGCCCGCTCTGCGGCGGCCTTCGCCCGGAGCATATCAATCTCATCCGCCCGCTCCGCGAACTCCACCAGGACGAACACTTCGTTCTCGGTGATCTCCACAAATCCGTCCCCCACGGCCAGGACGGTGGTCTCCCCGTCCACGGTGTAGCGCAGCTCCCCCGCCTTGACCGCGATGCAGATGGGCTCATGGTTTGCCATGACGCCGAACTCGCCGTCCATGGCGGGCAGCACCAGAAGCTCGCAGGGGCCTTTATAACTCACACGTTCGATGGCGTAAATCTCAAGAGGAAAGGTTTTCATGGCTTCCCCTCCAATCAGGCGCCCGCTTTCAGGGCTGCGGCTTTCTTCTTCACGTCCTCGATGGTGCCCACGTTGAAGAACGCCACCTCGGGATACTCGTCCATCTCGCCGTTGATAATGGCCTGGAAGCCCCGCACCGTTTCCTTGACCGGCACATAGACGCCAGGCACGCCGGTGAAGTTCTCCGCCACATGGAACGGCTGGGACAGGAACTTCTGGATCTTACGGGCCCGGTAAACCGTGACCTTATCCTCCTCATCCAGCTCCTCCATGCCCAGAATGGCGATGATGTCCTGAAGCTCGTTATAGCGCTGGAGGATCTCCTGCACCCGGCGGGCAACCGCGTAGTGCTCCTCCCCCACAACGTCCGGCTCCAGAATCCGGGAGGTGGACTCCAGAGGATCCACAGCGGGATAAATGCCCTGCTCCGCGATCTTTCTCGACAGGACGGTGGTGGCGTCCAGGTGGGCAAAGGTGGTGGCGGGGGCGGGGTCCGTCAGGTCGTCGGCGGGCACATAAACGGCCTGCACCGAGGTGATGGAGCCGCTCCGGGTGGAAGTGATGCGCTCCTGCAATTCCCCCATGTCGTTTGCCAGGGTGGGCTGATAGCCCACGGCGGAGGGCATACGGCCCAGCAGGGCGGAAACCTCAGACCCTGCCTGAAGATAGCGGAAGATGTTATCCACAAAGAGCAGCACGTCCTGATGCTCTTTGTCCCGGAAATATTCGGCCATCGTCAGGCCGGTCATGGCCACCCGCATACGGGCCCCGGGGGGCTCGTTCATCTGGCCGAATACCAGGGCGGTTTTTTTGATTACGCCGGATTCGCTCATCTCGTTCCAGAGGTCATTGCCCTCCCGGGTGCGCTCTCCCACGCCGGTGAACACGGAATAGCCGCCGTGTTCCTGGGCCACGTTGGTAATCAGCTCCTGGATCAGCACCGTCTTTCCGACTCCGGCGCCGCCGAACAGACCGACCTTGCCGCCCTTTGCGTAAGGGGCCAGCAGATCGATCACCTTGATGCCGGTTTCCATGATCTCAACCACCGGGCTCTGATCCTCAAAGGCGGGGGCGCTGCGGTGAATGACCCAGCGCTCCGCGTCCTCGGGAACCGGCGCGCCGCCGTCGATGGGCTGGCCCAGCACATTGAACATACGGCCCAGGGTCTGCTCCCCGACGGGAACAGAAATATAATTGCCGGTGGGCGTAACCTCCATGCCGCGGTAAAGGCCCTCCGCCGCGTCCAGCAGAATACAGCGCACGACCTGGCCCCCCAGGTGGCGGGAAACCTCCATCACCATCTCCCTGCCCTGGTTGACAACCTTCAATGCCTCCTTGATTTTGGGGAGGTAGCCGTCCTCAAAGGCGACGTCCACAACAGGCCCTATGACCTGTAAAATTTTACCGTTTTTCATCCATGCCTCCTACTGTTCCTGGGCGTTGCTGCCTGCCACGACCTCAGTCAGCTCTGTGGTAATGGCGGCCTGGCGCACCCGGTTATATTCCAGGGAAAGCCCCCGCACGATCTCTCCCGCATTGTCTGTCGCGCTCTTCATGGCGGTCATGCGGGCGTTCTGCTCTGCGGCAAAGGCTTCCACCATGGCGCCGTACAACAGGCCCTTCATGTAGTTGGGCGCCACCTGATCCATAACCTCCAGGGGGGACGGCGCGTACTCCGTCACATAGCTTCTGCTGTCCGCCTCCGTCTCCACGGGAAACATATCGGGAGTAAAGGGCAGGATCTGAAGCGCTTGCGGCTCCGACAGCAGGGCATTCTTCATCCTGGTGTAGAACACCGTGACCTCGTCGACATTGCCGCTCAGAAACTCGTTCATCAGGTACTCCGCGATCCTGCGGGCCCGCCAGAGGGAGGGATCTGCAGCGGAGCTGCACTGATCCTCCACAATTTCCCCCAGCTCCGGGCGCTTGAGAAAATAATTTCTCCCCGTAAATCCGATAAAGCAGAGCTTGTTCTTCTGCTGATTGTCCTTCGTCGTCTGCAAATACTCCTCCGCCAGACGGCAGACATTCAGGTTATACGCGCCGGCCAGCCCCTTGTCGGAGGTGATGATGATATAGGCGTGCTTCACCTCATTCACCGGGATCACCCGATCTGTGGCAAAGTATCTCTGCCTGCCCTCATCGGTATGCCGCATCAGATCCACCATCACATACTGGAGCTTATTAAAGTAGGGCTCCGTGGCCGCCAGCCTGGTTCTGGCCCGTTTCAGCTTGGAGGATGCCATCAGATACATGGCATTTGTGATTTTCATGGTTTTCTGGACGCTGTTCATCCGGTTCCGGATGTCTCTCATACTCTCCATGGCGTCACCTGTTCTTAAATTCCTTCACCGCGCTGAGAATACGGCTTTGCAGCCGTTCATTCATCACCTGAATGGATTCAATCTCCTCAACGAGATCGGGATAGGTTTTCTCAATATACTCCACCACATCCTGCTTGAACGCCTGGATCTCCCTGACGGGGACATCCAGCAGAAGCCGGTTGGAGGCGGCGCAGAGGAGGATCACCTGCTTATGCAGGCTCATGGGGTGGTACAGCGGCTGCTTGAGCAGCTCGTACAGGCCGCTGCCATAGGCCAGCAGCTCCTTGGTCGTATCGTCCAGGTCGGAGGAAAACTGGGTAAATGCCTCCATCTCCCGGTACTGGGCCAGGTCGATCCGCAGGGTGCCGGATACGCTCTTCATGATCTTGGTCTGGGCCTTGCCGCCCACACGGGACACGGACAGGCCCACGTTGACCGCCGGGCGCTGCCCGGCGTGGAACAGTTCGGTCTCCAGGAAGATCTGGCCATCGGTGATGGAGATCACGTTGGTGGGGATATAGGCGGAAACATCGCCGGCCTGCGTCTCGATGATGGGCAGGGCGGTCATAGAGCCGCCGCCCGCGTCCTGATTGCGGCGGCAGGCCCGCTCCAGCAGCCGGGAATGTAGATAGAACACGTCGCCGGGATAGGCTTCCCGTCCTGGGGGACGGTGCAGGAGCAAAGAAATTGCCCGGTAAGCCTGGGCGTGCTTGCTCAGATCGTCATAGACGATCAGAACATCCTTGCCCTCGTCCATAAAGTGCTCACCAATGGCGGCGCCGGTATAGGGGGCGATGTATTGCAGTGTCGCGGAGTCTGCGGCGGTGGCAACCACCAGGATCGTGTAGTCCATTGCGCCGTGTTTTTCCAGGGTGTTCACGATCTGGGCGACGGTGGAGGACTTTTGGCCGATTGCCACATAAATGCAGATCACATCCTTGCCCTTCTGGTTCAGGATGGTGTCCACCGCCAGGGCGGTCTTGCCGGTCTGCCGGTCGCCGATGATCAGCTCCCGCTGGCCCCGGCCAATGGGGAACATGGAGTCGATGGCCAGGATGCCCGTCTCCAGGGGCTGGTTTACCTCCTCCCGGGCGATCACGCCGGGGGCGATCTTCTCGATGGGGCGATAGTCGTCGCCCTCGATGGCGCCCTTGCCGTCCAGCGGCTCGCCCAGCGCGTTGCACACCCGGCCAAGCATCTTGTCAGACACCAGGACGCCGGCGCTCTTGCCGGAGCGAACCACCCGGGAGCCCTCCTTGACCTCGGAATCCGCGCCGAACAGGATGCAGTCCAGGCTGTGCTCCCGGACGTTCTGGATCATGCCCTTGACGCCGGAATCGAAAATGACGATTTCGCCGTAGGCGGCGTGGTCGATCCCCTGGACGCCGGCAATGCCGTCCCCCACGGAGATGACGGAGCCCACCTCCTGGCTCTCCACCGCAAGCTGGAAGTCCTCTACCTGGGCCCGCAGGACGGTCAGCACATCCTTGGGGGTGCCGGTTATGCTGGCCTTTTCCAGCTGCTTTTTCAGCTGGCTCAGGCGGCCCTCGGTGCTCCAGTCATACTCGTCCTTGTCCACGTTCAGCTTGAAGCCGCCAATCAGGGAGGGGTCCTCTCTCAGCTCCAGGGCGAACTCCCGGCCGGGGTAATTGTCCTTGATAAATTTTTTGATGCCCAGCAGCTGCTCGTCTGTGGGGGGCACCACATAGCGCAGGGTGACGACCATCCCCCCAGCCAGGCGCTGGCGCTCCTCCTCGTATGCGTCAACGATCTCGTTGAACATCCGCAGGTTTCCGTCGTCGCAGAGGGCCTTCAGAATCCCTCTGGTCTCCTCGGAGAAGATATGGTCGATCACCGTATGCTTCTTTTCCAGCGGAACCGTGGGGTCGTCCAGCTGTTCCACCAGGACGGGGATCGCCTTCAGCAGCGCCTGGGCGCTCACCAGCGAGGCCCAGGAGGTGTCGGATGCCTGGAGCAGCCTGATGTATTTAAGAATTGTCTGAGTCATCGCCGGTATTCACCTCCTCCAGGAAGCGATCATAGAGGCTGCCGTCGTCCTGCGTCCTCGCGCCGATCACCTTGGCGGTGGCGGTCAGCACCAGATCGCGGATCTCACTCTGGGCCTGACGCATGACGTCCTCCTTCTGGCGCTCTGCCTGGAGCTCTGCATTCTTCACAATGCTTCTGGCCTTGTCGTTGGCGGTTGCCACGATCTGGTTATAGGCAGCATTGGCGCTGGCAGTGGACTCCTCCATGGCCTTGGCCCGCTGGGTATCCAGATCCGCCAGGAAAGCCCGGTGCTGCTCCTCCAGGGCCGCCGCTTCCGCCTTGGCCGCGGCTGCGTCTGCCAGATCCTTGTCCACCAGCTTTTGGCGCTCTTCCAGGATCTTGTGGACCGGCTTGAACAGGAATATCCGCACCAGGACACAGAGAACCAGGATATTGATGATCGTAAACAGCAAATTAATGTCTACACTTAACAACTTATCTGCCTGCCTTTCCTTGGATTCTTTGTTATATGCCCCGGCATTACTGCACAAACAGAACCAGCAGAGCGATAACAAAGCCGTAAATCGCGGTGGCCTCGGCCAGCGCGCAGCCCAGGATCAGGGAGCTTTGAATTTTGCCGCTGGCCTCCGGCTGACGGGCAACCGCGTCAACCGCGTGAGCGGTGGCAATCCCAATACCAATACCTGCGCCGGCGCCGCAGAGGACGGCGATGGCTGCTCCGATTGCAACTAACATAATCGTGAATCTCCTTTTATCAATTTAAATTTAAATGTTTCCTTTATTCAACTGCTTCCTTGATGTACATTCCCGTCAGAAATACAAACACATACGCCTGAAGGATGCCGTCAAAGAAGTCGAAATACAGGCTGAAGATTGCCGGAAGGAACACCGGGATCACAGCCTCCAGGATCTTCATAATGACGAAGGCGCCCAGCACGTTGCCGAACAGACGCATACACAGGGACAGGGGCCGGGTGACCAGATCCAGGATATTGATGGGGTTCAGGTAGGATTTCAGCCATTTCCCCGCGCCCCGGGCGCGAACCCCCGCGACCTGGACTAACACGATGCTCATGCCCGCCAGCGCCGCAGTCACATTCAGCGACTTGGTCGGCGGCTTAAAGCCGAACACGCTGGCGATATTGGCCAGGGCCAGATAGATCAGCACCGTGATCAGGTAGGGCACATAGGCCATGCCCTTCTCGCCTACCATGCCGCCCACCAGGGCCTCCAGCTTCTGGACGACAAATTCCACTGCGGCCTGACGCTTGCTGATGTTGGCGACCTTTAAATTCCGGGTTGCCAGGAAGCAGATCAGCGCAATGACCGCCATGATAATCCATGTGACAACGCAGGATTCATCCACCGTAATGCCGCCGAAAAGCGGGATGGTAAATACCGGCTCGCTTTGCAGTTCCTCAGTCAATATTTCTGAAAGATTGCTCATAAATTATCACTTCCTTTCCAACGCCGCAGGGCGGCCCGCGCCCGCAGCTAAATCAAAATGCAGGTTTCCGCCCTCCGGCGGTCTGTTACAGAGCCGAAGATCACTCTCCGGGTATAACCTCAGAATTTTGCCTCTCGCCGGGAGCGGCCTCCGCCCCGGGCGCATCCTGGGCAGCCGCACGGCGGCAGACCAGCAGCACGCAGACGGCCAGACCGATGGCCAGCAGGGTGATCGCCAGCATCACGGCAACGGCCAGGGCCGTCCTCCGGGAAGCGCGCCAGATCACGGCCCCCGCCAGCAGTCCGGCGCCGTTCCCGCCGCAGACGATCAGGACAATCGCCATCACATAGAGCAGCTTTGCCCCGGGGCTGACTGCCCCGGCGGGTTTTTTCTCCTCCTCCACAGCGGTTCCTCCTCTCAGGCACAGCGGTACAAACTATATTGTAGTCTTTTCCGCCGGATACTTCAAACTTTTTTTCCGAAAATATGCACAGTTTTTCCTTATTAAACCGGGAAAAGATTTATTTTCTCGCCAAAAATCTCTCCAAATGCCCGGGGGCGCGGGTTTTCGGCGCGCTCCGGGATTTTTCCGGATTTTTATTTTGCTTTTTACCGGCTATATGTTATAATGGAAAATCATATTAAAAGGAGTTTGAATCAAATGGAATACCGCTCCCAAGCGCTGTTATCCCAGGAGGGGATGGAAAAATCCCTGAAACACTTCGCCGAACTGCTGACCACCGGCCAGCCGGATGCGTTCAGCGCCTTCATCCCTCCCCAGTTTCTCCGCTGCAATTTCAAGGAAAACACCCTTGCCTACGTCTTTGAAACCGTGCCGAGGATGGCCAATCCCGCCGGGAACGTCCACGGCGGCGTCATCGCCGGTATGCTGGACACCACCATGGGCGCCCTGATCTATTATATGGCCGGGGAACGAATCACGCCGACCATCACCATGAAGGTGGACTATGTTGCCCCCGGCGTCATTGGCCGCCCCCTGTATGTGGGCGTAAAATGCACCCGCTGCGGCAAAACCATGGCCTACATCACCTGCAAAGCCTGGCAGGTGGACGAGGACAAGCCCATCGCCACCGCCGACGGCGTCTATTTTACCGGCGGCCTCCAGGCGGCCCCGGCGGGCAAGTGATGGGGGCGGTCTCCGCCGGCGCCGTTCTGTATACCCGGCTGAACGGCCAGCCCCGCTTCCTGCTGGTATTGGAGCACGGCGGCCACATCGGGTTTCCCAAAGGCCATCTGGAGGCCGGAGAAACCGAGGAGCAGGCCGCCCTCCGGGAGATCTGGGAGGAGAGCGGCGTTCGCGCCCTTCTCCGCCCGGGCTTCCGCCAGGTGCTGTCCTATCCCATCGGGGACTTTATCAAGAGCAACGCCTACTTTGTGGGCTATTTTGAGGGCCAGGTTCCCCGGCTGCGGGCCAGCGAGGTGGACGGCGTCCTCCTGGTGCCCTTTAAGCGGGCCATGGAGCTGCTGACCTTCGGCGATTCCAGGGAGCTGCTCCGCAACGCGGCGGACTGGATCTCCCGGCACCCGGAAGCAGGCAGCAAAAAAGCAGCGCCGGAACCCACATAATGCTGTGACAGTCCCTTTGCTGCTCTTATACGCACTTCTTTGCTCTTGACAGCTTATGATTATAGCACATCGTTTTCAAAAATGCCAGCATTTTTTTCAAACCCGGCGGGAGCGGCTCGGGAGAGGGCTCCCGCAGAAAGATCCCTCCGGCGCCTTTCCCCTGTTTTTTCCCGAATGGGACAAACTCCGCAGGCATAGCTTCTTATGAGGTGAGGCTTATGCTGCCGATTCTGGCAATCGCCATGCTGAACGGACTCTTTTTCTCCCTGCGCGTCACCGGAAATCCCGGTTCCTTTCCCAGGCCCCTCTCCGCCGAGGAGGAGCGGCGCTGCCTGCTGCAGATGGCCCAGGGGGACGAGGAAGCCCGCAACAGGCTGATCGAACACAACCTGCGCCTGGTGGCCCATATCGTCAAAAAATACTTTGTGCCCAACGGGGATCAGGAGGATCTTGTCTCCATCGGCACCATCGGGCTCATCAAGGCGGTGAACACCTATCAGATGGATAAGGGCATCCGGCTGGCCACCTACGCCTCCCGCTGCATTGAAAACGAGGTGCTGATGTACCTGCGGCGCATCCGCCGCAGGGCGGGGGAGCTCTCCCTGTCCGAGACGCTGGACACAGATCCGGAGGGCAATTCCCTCTCCCTGATGGACGTTCTGTGCAGCGAGGAGGACATGACGGAAAATCTTGCCACAAAGGACGCCTGCGCCCTGCTGAAGGAATGTCTGGACTCCGTCCTGACCGAGCGGGAGCGGGAGATCGTGGCCCTGCGGTACGGGCTGGACGGCGCCGCCCCCAAGACCCAGCGGGAGGTGGCCGCCCTGTGCGGGATCTCCCGCTCCTATGTATCCCGCCGCCGGTATTGTAAACGGCGGCAAGGCCCCTTCTGCCCCTTTCCGGGAAATTCTGCCGGGCCGTTCATTTTCCTTCAAATTTGTGTCAATTCCCATTCCGATTTTTCTTGACTTAGCCCCCGGAAAGATTTATAATTTAATGAAAGAAGCAAAGGGCCGCTTCCCATAACTCATGGAGGTCGGCCCTTTTCTTTTTAGGGATGTTCCTGCGCGGCTTCTTCCCCCTCCTCGTGGAGCGGCGCATGGGTAAGTGTTTCCCGACCGAAAGATGATGAATTACAAAAAAAGGAGTGACTGTTAGCATGAAAATTAATCGCATCTTAGCTCTGCTACTTGCGCTGTCCCTGTCCTCCGGCCTGATTTTGTCTGGCTGCGGCGGAAACGGTTCCACAAGTGAGAGCACCGCCCCCAGCGAGAGTGAATCCACCGCTGAGACGGAAACCACCGCCCCCGAAACGGAGGAACCCGATGAGGAGCTCAGCTACGACGAGCTGAGCTGGGAAATCTACGAGGATAACCTGGGGGATTTCTATGACTACTATATGTTGGCCAAGGACGAGGTAGAGGACAACGATATGCGTACCGCGCTGATGGCTCTGGCCGAGGCCAAGCTGATGGAAACCGGCGTGGTCGTGCCCACCACCGCAGAGGGCGGCTCCTACGGCATCACCCGCGTGGCCGCCAAGACCTATACCTCCGTGACTTGGGGCAGCGACTACGAGCGCTTTCATTCCATGCTCGTGGCCAACGAGCTCATCAAGTCTGAGGATACGCAGGCGCTGCGGGATCTGTGGGCCGAGGTTGCCGGCACCGGCACCTATCTGGAGCAGGCGAAAGACTATCTGACCAGCCAGGGCTACACCCTGAAGGATTCCTACACCCAGTCCTATGTCTCCGACCCCACCACCTGGGATCTGTTCTCCAGCTACCTGGCCACCACCAGTGAGCCCCTGGTGAACACCTATGACAGCCTGCTGGAGTATGACTGTGAGAACGTATTGCAGCCCGCTCTGGCCGAGAGCTACGAGATTTCCGACGATTTGCTGACCTACACCTTCCACATCCGCCCCGGCGTCATGTGGGTGGATTCCCAGGGCCGCGATGTCGCCGAGGTCACGGCGGACGACTGGGTTGCCGGTATGCAGCACATTCTGGACGCCCAGGGCGGCCTGGAATACCTGGTGGACGGCGTCCTGGTAAATGCCTCTGAATACATTAACGGCGAGATCACCGACTTCACCCAGGTGGGCGTTGAGGCCGTGGATGACTACACCCTGGTCTACACCCTGGAGGAGCCCTGCCCCTACTTCCTCTCCATGCTGGGTTATAGCGTCTTTGCCCCTCTGTGCCGCTCCTATTATGTGGCCCAGGGCGGCACCTTCGGCGAGGAATACGCCGTCAGCGGCGCCGGCAACTACGGCACCGGCCCCAACAACATTGTTTATAACGGCCCCTATCTGGTGACCAACTGGACCTCTCAGAACATTCTGGTGTTCAGCTACAACGACAGCTATTGGAACCCCGATAACGTCAACATCCACACCATCACCTGGCTTTACAGCGACGGCTCTGACCCCACAAAGAACTATAACGACTGCGTGGCCGGCACCACCGACTCAGTCAGCCTGACCAGCGCCACCCTGGAGGTCGCCAAGGGAGACGGCACCTTCGACGCCTATTCCTATGTCAGCGACACGAAAGCCTGCACCTATACCCTGTTCTTCAACATGAACCGGGGCATCTATGCCAACTACAACGACTCCACCGTCTGCGTATCCCCCAAGGCGGATAATGTGGAGGAGCAGGAGCGCACCAGCGCCGCCATGAAGAACACCCACTTCCGCCTGGCTGTGGCCACCGCCCTTGACCAGGTGAGCTACAACGCCCAGGAGAGGGGCGATGAACTGGCCGCCGTGAACCTGCGGAACTCCTACACCCCCGGCTCCTTTGTCTGGCTGGAGGACGAAGTGACCGTTGACATCAACGGCACCGCCACCACCTTCCCCGCCGGCACCTATTACGGCGAGATCATGCAGGCCCAGCTGGACGCGGACGGCTATCCCATGCAGGTCTGGAATCCCGAGACCTCCAGCGGCGACGGCTATGACGGCTGGTATAATCCCGAATTCTCCGCCGAGCAGCTCGCCATCGCCGTGGAGGAGCTGGCCGAAGAGGGCATCGTTGTTGACGCAGACAACCCCATCTACCTGGATATTGTCTATCCCTCCAACGTCGTTGCCTACACCAACCGCGCCATGGCCTTTAAGCAGTCCATTGAGGCCACCACCGGCGGCGCGGTGATCATCAACACCGTGGCCGGCTCCAGCTATGACGACTGGTATTATGCCGACTACTACAATCCCACCGGCGCAGAACAGAACAGCGATATCAACGACTGCACCGGCTGGATTCCCGACTTCGGTGACGCCTGCAGCTATCTGGATACCTTGCTGCCCGACTACGCTGGTTATCAGACCAAGACCCTTGGTATCTTCTAATCAGTTAATTGAAACATCGCAAACCCATTGACACAACGACGCGGGGGGGATGGAGGCATTCCATCCTCCCCTGCGCTCTGTTGGGGTGATATTTCCTGTTTTGCGAGCAGTATTAGATGATAAAAAGGGGGCCGTTTTGTGGGCAAATATTTCATAAAACGATTGCTGCATGGGATTGTTTCTATCATCATCGTGGTAGGAATCGTTATGGTTCTGGTTTACTCACTGCTGGACCGGAACCTCGTATTCGCAAAAGATCCAAATTACACCAAGGTAACTAACAACGTTAAGATCGTTTATATGTACGGCAAATGGGAAGACTACGGATATCTGGACTATGTGACCTACGCGGACTATCTGACCAGCCTGGTGCAGTCCGGCGAACTGGACGCGGAAACCCGCCAGCAGGTGGTCAGCTTTGGCCGGACGGCGGACCAGGACAGCGATGAGGTTGCGGAATATGTCCAGAAATTCACAGAATACTATGAGAGCCAGGGCTACACCGTCACCCGGCTTGACGCGGTGATGCAGTCCTCCAGGTCGAAAAAGGTGGCGGACGGCGGACAGCAGCAGCTCTTTGCCTCTAAGGACCTGCCCCTGACCACCCGCCTGCTCACCTACTTCACCGGCCTGCTGGAGGTGGACAACATCAACTATGTGCAGGACGACATTGAGGATCGGGGTCTGACCTTCACGCTCCACGACCCCGCCTATTCCGACGGCAGACTCTCCCCGGCCATTATGGGCAACGGGACGAAATATAAATATTTATTGTACATGGACTCCAGCTTCCCCTATATCCACCAGAACCTCCTGACCATCAACCTGGGCGTGTCCTTCTCGGTGAACCAGGGGGAGGATGTGGCGGATACCATGAGTATGTCTCAGGGAACTTATGTGAAATCCACCGTGACATATCCCACGGGCCTGACGGAGGAGAGCGCGGATGACCTGCACTCCGCCACCTATCAGTCCGGCTCCCTGGCGGGCAGCCAGATGCTGGCGGCCCGGTTCACGGACGACTACACCAATGTGAGCACCATCAAGAACGGACATTCCCGGGTGGGCTACTCCTTTATTATCGGCATCATCTCCACGATTGCGGCCTATTTCCTGGGCCTGCCCCTCGGCATCCTGATGGCCCGGAAAAAGGACAAGCTGGTGGACAAGATCGGCACCGTTTATATCGTGTTTATCATCGCGGTGCCCTCCCTGGCCTATATCTTTATCTTCAAGGCCATCGGCGGCAAGCTGGGCCTGCCCACCGCCTTTAACACCGACCAACTGGTGCGGTCTATGTATATCCTGCCCATCGTCTCCCTGGCGCTCCCCTCTATGGCAAACCTGATGAAGTGGATGCGCCGGTACATGATCGACCAGATGAACTCCGATTATGTGAAATTTGCCCGATCCGGCGGCCTGACAGAGGGCGAGATCTTCAATAAGCACATTATGAAGAACGCCTCGATCCCCATTGTCCAGGGCATCCCGGCCAGCGTCCTGTACGCCATGACGGGCGCCATCGTCACCGAGCGGGTTTACTCCGTACCTGGCGCCGGCGGGCTGCTGACCACCGCAATCAACTCCTACGATAACGGCGTGATCGTCGGCGTGACGCTGTTCTACGCAGTGCTGTCCGTTGTGTCCCTGATCCTGGGCGATATTTTGATGGCGATGGTAGATCCGCGCATCTCGTTCTCGAGCAAGGCCAGATGAGAGGGGAGAATATGATGAATACGAAAGATTATAGCGAGGAATACAGCAAATTGGGTTTGAGCACCGAGGAGCTATTTTCCCTGCATGAGCACAGCGACAAGGAATCCGAAAAGATCGCCGCGCCCAAATATTCCTATTGGCAGTCCGTGTTCCGGGTGTTTTTCCGGAACAAGCTGAACATTGTGATCCTGGCGGTGCTGGGCGTTATCATCCTGTT
This sequence comes from uncultured Oscillospiraceae bacterium, assembly GCA_964432375.1. Lineage (GTDB taxonomy): Bacteria > Bacillota > Clostridia > Oscillospirales > Oscillospiraceae > JAJQBJ01. The sequence continues at coordinate 13,110 of CAYSNK010000015.1, forward strand.
CGCCTATGTCTATCCGCTGCTGACGGACTACGACCGGTTCGGCAACCTGATGAACGCCTCGGCCAAGCACCTGACCCCCTCGGAGGCCATCAAGCAGAACGGCTTCAGCCTCCACTGGATTCTGGGCACCGGCGCGGCCGGTGAATCCACCTTCGACGCGGTGTGGTTCGGCTCCCAGATCTCCATCTCCCTGGCGCTGGTCTGCGCCGCCATCAATATGACGGTGGGCGTGGTAGTGGGCGCGATCTGGGGCTTCTCCAAGAAGGTGGACGCGGTGATGATGGAGGTATACAACATCATCGCCAACGTGCCCTACGTCCTGATTATCTCCGTGATGATCATGCTCTTCACCGCCAGCTTCTGGACCATGGTGTTTGCGCTGACCATCACAGGCTGGATCTTCATTGCTTTCTTTATCCGCACACAGGTGGTTATCATCCGTGACCGGGAGTATAACCTGGCCTCCCGCTGCCTGGGCACCTCCACCTTCAAGATCGCGATGAAGAACATCCTGCCCTTTATGACCTCGGTGATCGTAACCCAGCTTGCCACGGAAATTCCCTCCTACATTTCCTACGAGGTGTTCCTGGCTTATATCGGCATGGGTATGTCCGATATGTCCCTGGGCCGCCTGATCTTCGAGGCGGAAAGCGCCATGGTGACCCCCGGCTGGGGCTTTGAGTTCTGGAGCCCTGTGGCGGTTTCCGCCATTATCACCGTGGTTCTCTATGTGGTGGGCCAAAACCTGGGCGACGCATCCGACCCGCGGACGCACATGTAAGGGGGCTGCGACATGGATGAGAAAAAAGTGCTCCTGTCCGTAAAGGACTTGAGCGTGAAGTTCCGGGTCCGGGGCCGTGTCCTGACCGCCATTCGGGGCATTTCCCTGGATATTTACGAAAATGAGTCCATCGCCATCGTGGGCGAATCCGGCTCCGGCAAGTCTGTGTTTACCAAGACCTTTGCCGGTATGCTGGACTCCAACGGCTATGTCAGCGACGGGCATATCATCTTCCAGGATGATGAGCTGGCAGAAACCCACGCGCCCTTGAACAGCGCTGCCCGGCGTCAGATCTCCTCCATCCAGGCGGATCTGAACCGGTATTCCCGGATGGAACCCGGCGCCGCCACCTATCGGGAAATTCTGACCCTCCAGGCGGAAAAGCGGGATCGCGGCAGCGTCTCCTCCGAGGAGCGCGGCGAGATAGAGCATCAGCTTCATGATCTGCGCCTGCGCCGGGCGGAAACCTTTAACCACAAGACCACCCTGGGCCGCTTCAAGGACCGGACGGCGCGCCGGGAGGCGTCCCGGGCCATCTCCGCCCTGGACGCGGAGATCAAGGAACTGGAGAAGCGGGAAAGTACGCTGGCCAAGGAAAAGAGCGAGGCCCTGTCCCACGACACGGCCTACCTGAAGGAATACGAGGCCAAGGAATCCGCGCTGCGGGCTAAGTACGCAGAGGAAACCGCGGGGGAAGTCTCCGCCTCCGCTGCGGCCAGAAATGAAACGCTGGCCAAGGAAATTTACCTCTCCGTCGCCCGGTACGACATTCGCAAGCGGGGCAAGATGATAAAGCAGCTCCTCCACGCCTTTGAGGAGGCGATGAAGGTGGGCATCGACTGGAACGACGAGTCCCAGCACAGCGAGCTCTATACCGGGATCACCCCCCGGGTGCGCTATGTGGATGAAACCGCCAATCAGCTAAACGGGATCTGCATCCTGGATCTGGCCTATGTCAAATACTCCAAGGACTGGACCAAGATCCGCGGCGGCAAGATCGCCACGGTGTTCCAGGACCCCATGACCTCCCTGAACCCCATTATCACCATCGGCAAGCAGATCACCTCCATCATCATGAAGCACCAGAACTGCTCGGAGGCCCAGGCAAGGGGCCAGGCGCTGGAGCTGATGAATAAGGTGGGCATCCCCAACGCGGAGGCCCGGTTTGACGACTACCCCTTCCAATACTCCGGCGGTATGCGGCAGAGGATCGTCATTGCCATCGCCCTGTCCTGCCGTCCGAAAATCCTGATTTGCGACGAACCCACCACCGCCCTGGACGTGACCATCCAGGCCCAGATCCTGAAGCTGATCAAAGACCTGCAAAAGGAATTTAACTACACCATCGTCTTTATTACCCATGACCTGGGCGTGGTTGCCAATATTGCGGATCGGGTGGCTGTGATGTACGCCGGGCAGATCGTGGAGGTCGGCACGGTGGAGGAGATCTTCTACGACCCCCGCCATCCCTACACCTGGGCGCTGCTGTCCTCCCTGCCCCAACTGGCCGAGCGGAACACGACCCTCTACTCCATCACCGGCACGCCGCCTTCCCTGTACAATTCCGTTGAGGGTGACGCATTCGCCCCCCGGAACCCCTATTGCCTGACCATCGACACGCTGCTTGAGCCGCCTATGTTCCAGGTCAGCGAGACCCACTACGCCAAGACCTGGCTGCTGGACCCCAACGCGCCGAAGATCGAAAAGCCGGAGGGAATCAAAAATCTCCACGAAAAGCTGATTAAGGCATTCAACATATAAGGAGGCGGGACTGTGAACACAACAACACAACAAGCAAAAAGAAGGACCTCCGTCACCAGCTTCCCGGAGCATGGCCCTTTGGATGAAAACGGCAGAGAGATCCTGCTGTCGGTCAGGCACGCGGACATCACCTTCGGCAAGGGGGACAGCGCCGTCAAAGCAGTTCAGGACGCCACCTTTGATATCTACAAGGGCGAAACGTTCTCCCTGGTAGGCGAGTCCGGCTCCGGCAAGACCACCATTGGCCGCGCCGTCATCCGGGTGAATCCCCTGGCCGCCGGCGAGATACAGTACAAGGGCGTCCCCATTTCGGGCAAGATTCCCCGGGCCCTGGATCGGCAGGTCATTCGCAACATCCAGATGGTATTTCAGGACCCGGCGGCCTCTCTGAACGAGCGCGCCACTGTGGACTATATTATCTCCGAGGGCCTGAATAACTTCCACCTGTATGAAAACGAGGCAGACCGCCAGCGCAAGGTGGAGAATATGATCAATGAGGTTGGTCTGCTGCCGGAGCATCTGACCCGGTATCCCCACGAGTTTTCCGGCGGACAGCGGCAGAGGATCGGCCTGGCCCGGGCCATGGTGATGGAACCGGAGCTGGTCGTGGCGGATGAGCCCATCTCCGCGCTGGACGTGTCGATCCGCGCCCAGGTTCTGAACCTGATGAAGAAGTTCCAGAGGGAAAAGGACGTCACCTATCTGTTCATCGCCCACGACCTCTCCATCGTCCGGTTTATCTCGGATCGCATCGGCGTGATCTACAAGGGACGGATCGTGGAGGTGGCCGCTGCGGAGGAGCTGTTTGACTTCCCCCTCCACCCCTACACCCACTCCCTGATCTCCGCCATTCCTATCCCGGACCCGAAGCTGGAGAAGAACAAGGTGCTGTACACCTATGATCCCTCCATCCACGATTACAGCGAGGACCCGCCGGAGATGGTGTGCATCGGCCATGACCACTATGTCTACGGCAATCAGAAGGAGATCCAGGAGTATAAGGCCCTCCGGGATCGGAACATTCCCATCAAATCCATCACCACGGTGGAGCCGGGCAGCGTGGCGGAACAGGCTCCCTCCGGCGATGCCCCGGAAGCCGAGGAGGATATCCGGATCGCGCCGATCCATGATACCGGCAGTATCTGGTATATGATCCTCTCGTTCTTCCTCCCTGTCCTGGGCCTGATCGCCTGTCTCATTTTCAGGCATTTCAAGCATCTGCGAAACTTCAGATCCTGTAAGAAAGGCACTGTGGCGGGATTTATTACGCTGGGCGCAATCGTTTTGATCTTCCTGCTGCTGCTCCTGCTTGCCGTGATTTAAATCATTCGGCGAGAGGGATTTGCGGGGCTCCTGCGCCGGAAAACGGCGCGGAAAGGCCCACAAAACGCGGCGCGTGTATGACCGGAGGTTCCCTGCGTTGGAATCATAAAAAGCCAAGCGCTCCCGCGCTTGGCTTTTTATGAAGGAATACACCCTAATGTATCGGGAGTGAATCAGTTTGAGAAGAACAAGGCGAGACAACCGGGATATCCCCCACCCAAAGCCGGTGGAAAAAATTGAGCTTTCCGAACAGCACTTGGGGCTGAGATTGGTCCTGACCGTCCTTCTGCTTGTTGCGGGAGTGGGCGGCATCACCTACGCCATCTCCTCCCTTTTCTCGGCGGATGCCGGATGGTGCCAGATTGAGTCCAGTGCGTCAGAGTACAACTGCGGCGAGGATTTCACATTCCTGTACTGCCTCGGGGAGACGGACGTATCTGCCACAACGGAAAAGAAAGCGGTGACCGCCCTGTATTCCGACGCCACAGAGCTGGCCTTTCAGCTCTTCACCGATGACATGGAATACGATGGCGTCCACAATGTGTATTATATCAACCGCCACCCCAATGAGGAGATCGAGGTGGAACCGCTTCTGTATGAGGCGTTTTCCCTGGTGCAGAGCTACGGTGACCGCTGCATCTATCTGGCCCCGGTGTATGCCCAATACACGGATCTGTTCTTCTGCACCGACGACTCCCAGGCGGTGGATTTTGACCCCCGGCTGAACCCGGAAGTGGCTGCCTACTACGCGGAAATCGCCGGCTACGCCAACGACAGGGACGCGGTGGATCTTGAGCTGCTGGGCGACAACCGGATTTGCCTGAAGGTATCGGAAGAATACCTGACCTACGCCCAGGATTGCGGCTTTGAGAACTTTATCGACTTTTTCTGGCTGAAAAACGCCTTCATCGCCGACTATCTGGCGGATGTCATGATTTCCAACGGCTATACCCATGGGTGCCTTTCCAGCTATGACGGCTTTATCCGCAACCTGGACAGCAGCGGCGCATCCTATTCCTACGACATCACGGATCGGGTGGGCCAGATCCTCTACCCTGCGGCCCGGATGGATTACAGTGACCCGATCAGCATCGTGGATCTGCGGGATTACGGGGTAAATAATCCTTACTACTACACCTTCGCCAACGGTGAGATCCGCACCCCCTATCTCGATCCCCGGGACGGACTTTGCAAAAGCGCGGTGGGCGAGCTGATCTGTTACTCCCGGGAGCAGGGCTGCGCGGAAACCCTGCTGCAAATGATCCCGGTGTATATCTCCGACTTGTTCGTGCCGGAGGCCCTTGGGGAACTGGCCCGGGCCGGAACCTACTCCATCTACTGCCAGGACAGCAAGGTCCTCTATAACGACCCGGCGCTGTCGCTGACGGAGTTTTACAGCGGAGAGGACGCCCAATATTCCTCAGAACTGATTTCCTGATCGCCAACCCTTTCCCCCGCCGAAGCCAGCTAAGCATCCTCGCTTAGCTGGCTTTTTTCTCCCCATGGGCTGAAAAGGCGTCGCTCCGGCCCTGCGGGACAGGCAACTTCCCCGGTTCCCGGGCATAGAATGATCGGGAAGCTAAGGAAAC
>CAYSNK010000016.1:0-18466 GCA_964432375.1 uncultured Oscillospiraceae bacterium
CCGGCGGAAAAGAGCCGCCGCCCGGCCGCAGACGATTTAATCAGAGGTTCCATAGATCGGGAACTCCGGATCAACCGGCGAGAACCTGCGGCAGGTGATTCGGAGGCTTCAACGGAAAAAGGGGAATCTTTTATGACAATTCTGGGTTTCTTTTCCCTCCTGGGCGGCGTGGGCCTGTTCCTGTATGGGATGACGATCATGTCTACCGGGCTGAAAAACGCCGCGGGGGATCAGATGCGGGTGATTCTGGAGCACGCGACCTCCAATCGGATCGTGGCGGTGCTGGTGGGAATCGGCGTTACGGTGCTGATCCAAAGCTCCTCCGCAACGGATATGATGGTGATCGGCTTTGTCAACTCGGGCCTGATGACCCTGGCCCAGGCCATTGGCGTGATCATGGGCGCCAATATCGGCACCACCATCACCGCCCAGATTACGGCCTTTAACCTGGGGGCCTACGCGCCGCTCATCCTGTTTGTCGGCGCGATCATGTATCTGTTCCTGAAGCAGAATCTGGCAAAGCACATCGGCTCCATCATCATGGGCTTCGGTATGCTGTTCCTGGGGATCTCCATTATTAAATCCGCCATCGCACCCCTGTCCCAGAGCGAGGCTTTTGTCCATTTCCTGTCCACGCTGAACAATCCCATCCTGGCGGTGCTCTTTGGCGTGGCCTTTACCGCGCTGCTGCAAAGCTCCTCCTCCTCTGTGGTCATTTTCCAGGCTTTTGCCGTGCAGGGGCTTCTGACCTATGATATTACGGTGTACCTGTGCATCGGCGCCGCCATCGGTTCCGTGTTCCCCAATATTCTGGCCTCCTTGACCACCAACCGCAACGGCAAGCGCACCGCAGTGCTGAACCTGCTCTTTAACCTGTTCCGCGCCGTCTTTTTGATTGCGCTCATTAATCTTTTCCCCATTCTGCTCCAGGGCATCCAAAGCCTGTCCCCGGGCGATGTGGGCCGCCAGGTGGCCAATACCCACACCATCTTCGCAATCATCGCCGTCCTTGTGGAGCTGCCCTTCGCCCGGAAGATCGTGGATCTGGCTCAGAAGATCATCCCGATCAAGGAGGAAGAGGCCCGCAAGGTGGAGGACCGCAAGCTCCAGTTTATGACCGGGCAGGGGGGCCTGATCCCCGCTGTGGCCCTCAAGCAGGCCCGGCTGGAGATCTCCCGTATGGGAAAGCTGTCCCGGGACAATTTGCAGCTTGCCGTGGATTCCTTCTTCACTCTGGACGACAGCAAGGCCGAGGAGGTGGAGGAGATCGAGGACACGGTAAACTATTTGAACTATGAGATCACCGACCAGCTTGTGCGGCTGCGCACTCTGGATATGTCCGACCGTGACCGCAAGCGCGTCTCCCAGATGACCCTGGTGGTGGCGGATATCGAGCGGATCAGCGACCATGCGGAGAATATCGTGGAGTACGAGGCCCAGGTCAAGGCCAAAAAAGCCACCTTGTCCGCCGAGGCGCTGGAGGAACTGCGCAGCCTGGCGGAGGCATCCATCCGCTCTGTGGATCTGTGCCTGCATATTTTCGGCACAGAGGACTTCGGCCAGATTCAGCAGGCCGAGGAGCTGGAGGATTATGTGGACGATCTGCAAAAGGAGATCATATATCACCATGTCTCCCGGCTGATGAACTCCAAGTGCAACCCCATGGGAGGTGTGGTGTTCACGGATATGTCCACCGACCTGGAGCGCTGCTCCGACCACGCCATCAATATCGCCACCGCCCTGATAGAAAATTACGACCAGAGCTACGATCATAAGGGCTGAGTGAAAAGGGAAAACAGGCGCTCAAAAATCGCTTCCGCTTTTTTGAGCGCCTGCTTCTTTCGTCGGCGCGGGGAATTTTGCAAAAAATCGGGAAAAAGTTGAAAAAACGAAAAAAAGTTGATATATTATATACAGTTAAGAAAGCCCGAACACACTGCGAAATACGTTTGCAATGGTCAAGGAGGATAAAACATGAGTCAACGCAAGAAGATCTGCTATGCCATCATGCCCTACGGAAGCGCAAGCCAGGAGATGCAGGATCACTATGAATTGGTGTTCCAGCTTCTGATCAAGAACCCTGCGGAAGCTCAGGGCTATCAGGTGATTCGGGAGGATCATCTGGGCCAGCCCGGTGATATTACCAGAAACATTATGCGGCATCTGGCCGAGGGCGCTCTGGTTGTGGCGGATGTTTCCGACCAGAACTGGAACGTGGCCTACGAGCTGGGCGTTCGCCATGCCCTGGTCAAGGGCGGAACCATCCTGCTTTGCGATAACGAGACGAAGAAGCCCTTTGATATCTCTAACCTGAAAGTGATCATCTACAACCGGCAGAGCCCGGTCAGCCGCCTGAAAAGCGTCCAGGAGGAGATGGCCCTGGCGATTCAGCACCGGGAAGAGGAGCCCATGGAGGCGGACAACATCATCCACGACATTTACCCCTTTGAGGACTATATGGTCAGCTATCTGGAGGGCGGCGATGCCGATATGCAGGCTCAGATGCGCTCGATGTCTGAGCAGATGGAAAAGCTGAAGCAGGAGAATGCCCGCCTTCGCGCCCGCCTGGCCCAGGGCGGCCTGGCGGAAGAGGACGGCGCGCAGGATCTGGACATCGGCGCCAGCATTGAACAGGCGCTGCAATCCATGGAGTATTCCGGCACCCGCCTGACCTATGCCCTCCGGGACGCCCTGGCGGAGGAGCACCCGGATTATCAGAAGATCGGCAACATTCTGAGGCTGGGCCTGACGGAGGGCTATCTGACAGAGGCAAATTTCCGCACCCTGTACTACATGTTCCGCCGCCAGAACATCCCCCAGCTGACCAGCCTCATCCTTGAGGTGGCCGCGCAGCGCTTCCCCACCAGCCTGGACTTCAAAAGCTATCTGGCCGACCTGTACTCCGACAGCTATCAGACCAGGGACAAGGCCCTGCGCTATGCCAACGAGGTGCTGCAGGTGTCTATGGAGAATGGCGTCTATACCTCTGCCTGCCGCAAGATCGACAGCGATCAGCTTGCCAGCTGCCTGAACGCCTACATCGGCCTTGACCGCTATGACATCATCATCCAGATCGTGCCCCCGCTGATGGAAACCATGCCCAGGCACCAGCAGATGCTGATGCGCAATTTGGCGGTGGCCTACCGCCAGACCGGGGAGGTGGCCAAGCAGTTCGAGATCCTGACCCGGCTGCTCCAGGAGTATCCTTCCAACGATGTCAACCACTACCGCGTCTACCAGTATTACAGCACCAACGGCGATAACCTTCAGGCTTATTATCAGCTGGAGCTTTCCTCCGCCCTTGATCCCGAGGATCTGGATTACATCTTCGCCTTGGCGGGCTACGTTATGGACTACCACATGGCCCATGATGAGAGCGGCGTAAGAACCAAGCTGTCCCGCAGCGAGTGCGTGGAGGTCATGGTGCCCTTTGTGATGCGGGCCATGGTGGTCAATACCAGCCAGGATACCTTTGACCGCTGCAAGGACTTCCTGAACCGCAACCAGGCGAAGAAGTACGTCAACCTGATCCTCCAGTGGATCAAGGAAGGGATGCCCGAGCACGGCATCGAGGGTCTGGATTACAGTGCGGTGGACTATGTAGTCGGCCTCAGCGGAAATCTGGACGACGAACTGTGCAGCAGGATTTCCTTCTGATTTCCGAATTTCCCTGAACAGCATCCAAACTGGCGCAGGCTGCGGACTGCGCCGGTTTTTGGCGCCCGGGCGCCTGTCGAAAAAGCGCGAGGAGACTTCCACCCATGGAACACATAAGCGGAGAAAAAACCCGAATCACCCTGGAGGAGCTGGGCCGGCTGAACCCGGACGGCTATCAGTTGGTGGACATCCGGGAGGAATATTCCTATTGTTACGGCCATATCACCGGCGCGGCCAACGTGTCCCCGGAGCGGCTGCGGGAGGAGGGCGGCGCCGTCTGCCCCGGCAAGCTGCTGGTGCTCTGCTGCAAAAGCGGCCGGATCAGCGAGCCGCTGGCGGAAGAACTGCGGAGCCGCGGCGTTCCCGCCGTCAGTCTGGACGGGGGATATTACGGCTGGATGCGCAGGCAGCTCACGCTGGAAAACCGGGCGGAAAAGGCGGAGCTCTCCATCCGGAAAAAGTTTCATCGGGAGCTGTGGAGCAGGTTTGCCAAGGCGATCAAGGACTATGACCTGGTGCAGCCCGGGGATAAGATCGCGGTCTGCATCTCCGGCGGCAAGGACTCCATGCTGATGGCCAAGCTGTTTCAGGAATTGCAGTGGCACCGGAAGTTCCCCTTTGAGGTGGTGTTTCTGGTCATGGACCCCGGCTACAGCCCGGAGAACCGGGAGATCATCGAGAAGAACGCGGAAACCCTGAATGTGCCCATCACGGTGTTTGAAAGCGATATTTTTGACTCCGTGTTCCATGTGGAGAAATCCCCCTGCTATCTCTGCGCCCGGATGCGGCGGGGGCACCTGTATAAGCAGGCCCAGGCCCTGGGCTGCAACAAGATCGCCCTGGGGCACCACTACGACGACGTGATCGAAACCATTCTCATGGGAATGCTCTATGGGGGCCAGGTGCAGACGATGATGCCAAAGCTGCACTCCACCAACTTCCCCGGCATGGAGCTGATCCGCCCCATGTACCTGATTCGGGAGGAGGACGTGAAGCGGTGGCGGGATTATAACGACCTGCACTTCATCCAGTGCGCCTGTCGGTTCACCGACACCTGCTCCACCTGCGGCGGGGACAGCAGCTCCAAGCGCCTGGAGATCAAGCGCCTGATTCAGGAACTGAAAAAGGGGAATCCCCAGGTGGAGGCAAATATCTTCCGCAGCATGGAGCATATCAATCTGGGGACTGTCATCGCCTGGAAGGACAGCAAGGGAACCCACCACTTTCTGGACGAGTATTGAATAAAACCGGCGCCCGCGAGAGAAGGATCGCTTCTTTCGCGGGCGCCGCTGCGCTTAGGGAAACCGACCTCCCCGGCCCGGGGCTATCGGGCGCCCTTTTCCCCCTCGGGCAGCCCCGCTCCGGCGAACACCTTAAAGCTGTCCGGATGCGCGCCGCCAATCAGGATCAGATGAAACTCCTTTGCCAGCCGCACCGCCTGATCGGTGGGCAGCGCCTTGCTGACCAGGATGGGAATCCCGGCCCGGATCGCCTTGATCGTCATGTCCACCGGCACCCGGCCGCTGGTGTAAATAATGCACTGGCTCAACGGAACCTGGTGGAGCAGGGCCCAGCCGATGGCCTTGTCCATGGCGTTGTGGCGGCCAATGTCCTCGGCGCAGATCAGAATCTCGCCCTCGCGCATCAGGACACAACTGTGGGCGCTGTGGGTGGCGGCATACAGGGGGGTCCTGCTGTCAATGGCGCCGGAGAGCCGGTAGATCCATTCCGGCTCATAAGGGATCGGGGCGAGGGGCGGGGGCGGCGTCTGGTCCGCGAACAGGTCGGAAAGGGTGCGATTGCCGGTGCAGCAGCTAGCCACCGTCTCCACCGCAGGTTCCGCCTGCTCCGGAGTTTCCCGGTTCAGGAACACTCTGGCCCGCAGCCCCTCCTTGCAGAAATAGAGGACATCCACCTGGTCGAGCCCCTTGATAACGCCCTCGGTCAGCAGCCTGCCCAGCAGCAGCTCCGGGAGCATGGCGGGGGAACACACCAGCTTATAGGTCAAAACCTCGTTGATGTACACCTCCAGCAGGTGCTCCACCAGCAGAGGCTCCTCCTCCGACTGGGGCCCCGGCCCTTGGGAAAGCTGGAAACGGGGGATATTCAGTTGGGTGGTCAGGCCCTCGTCCGGCAGGAACAGCTTCATGGTAAACCCACGCTCCCTCATCATATCTATGGCAGTGCGCAAAATGACACATTTACATTGTACCACATCCGGGCAGAAGCCGTCCTGTTAAAACAGACAATTTAAAAATGGATATTTGTCGCGTTTTTCATTCCCCGGATTGCGGAGGGGAATCTGTGAGGGAAGCTCTGCGGCGAGGGGCCGACGGGAAGACGTGCCGCCGCCCCGATCCCTTATCAAATCATTTGGGTTGGAAATTTCCCCTGTTTATGCTATAATAAACAAACCGGCTGAGCGGCTCAGCCGCCCGCAGAAAGAAAGGAAGCAGAAGTTATGGCAAGGGTAAAGAAAAAGAACGAGAACGCCATTGGCCGGATCTTGATTATCGCCATCGCGATTTTGATCCAGCTTGGCTGGCTTCTCCTCCTCTTCCTGAAGCTGAACCGGCAATCTATCTACATCTCGGCCATCACAGAGCTCCTGGCCGCAGTCGCGGTGCTGCGTCTGTACAGTGAGGACACAAATTCCGCCATGCGGATGTCCTGGATAATCGCCATTCTGGTTTTTCCGGTCATGGGTCTGGCCCTGTACCTGCTTATTGGCCGGAACTGGAGGAACCGGGCAAAGCAGAGGTATTTCCGGAACTTTCAGCGGAAGAGCGAGCGGCTGCTTGTCCAGCAGCCGGATCTCCTTGCCCAGTTGGAGCGGGAGGACCCCTCCCACGGAAATCAGTGCCGCTATCTGCTGGACTACGGCCATTTTCCCCTCTTCCGCGCCCAGGAGGTGACCTTCTATGGGGACACCGCCGCCGCCCTGGAAGCGCAGAAGGCGGCGCTGCGGGGGGCCAAGCGCTTTATTTTTATGGAGTATCACGCCATCGAAGCCTCCGCTGCCTTTGAGGGAGTGAGAGAAATCCTGGCGGAAAAGGCCCGCCAGGGGGTTGAGGTTCGGATTCTCTACGATGAAATTGGAAGCATGGGCTTTATTAACCGCAAGTTCATTGGCCGCCTGGAGAAAGACGGCATCCAGTGCCGGGTCTTTAACCCGATCATCCCCCTCGTCAGCATCTTTATGAACAACCGGGATCATCGGAAGATCACGGTGGTGGACGGCGTGGTGGGTTTTACCGGCGGCTACAACCTGGCAGATGAATATTTCAATCTGACCCACCCCTACGGGGAGTGGAAGGATTCCGGCATCCGGTTTTCCGGCGGGGCCGTGAACAGCCTGACGCTGCAATTCCTGGAGATGTGGAATTCGATCCGCCAGGCGGATGAAACCCTGTCCGCTTACCTGCCGGAGGCCGGGGAACCGGAGGGCTGCGCGGGCTATATCCAGCCTTACGCGGAAAATCCCCTTTTCCCGGAGCCTTTGGCGGAGAACGTTTACCTGAACCTCGTCCAATCCGCCAGGCGCTATATCTGGTTTGTCACCCCCTATCTGATTCTCAGCGATGAGATGACCAGGGCCCTGGGGCTGGCGGCAAAGCGGGGCGTGGATGTCCGTATCATTACCCCCGGCATCCCGGATAAAAAGCTGATCTATCAGATCACCCGCTCCTATTACGCGGCCCTGGCCCGCCAGGGGGTGCGGATATACGAGTTTACGCCGGGATTCTGCCACGCCAAGCAGTGCGTCTGCGACGGGGAGCTTGCGGTGGTCGGCACCATCAATCTGGATTACCGCAGCCTGTATCATCATTTTGAAAACGCGGTGCTGCTGCTTCACACCCCGGCGATTCAGTCCATCAAAGAGGATTTTGACCGGATGCTGCCCCGGTGCGAAGAGGTGACGGAAAAATACCACAGTGGCCGGTCCGCCGCCCTGCGGATTTGGCAGTGTCTGCTCCGCCTAATTGCGCCCCTGGTGTGAGCCGGTATGTCAAGGGAAAATACACGGAAGGAGCGCGAAGCCATGAGCCTGTTCCTCTGCCCCGTCTGCGGCAAGCCGCTGGTTCGGGAGGAAAAGCGGTACGTCTGCGAGAACAACCACAGCTTTGACCTGGCCGCGGCAGGCTATACCCACCTGCTTCCGGCAAACCGGATGCACTCCAAGGCCCCGGGGGACGACCGGGGCATGGCGGCGGCGCGGAACCGCTTTCTGTCCGGCAATTACTATCTTCCCCTGGAGCGGGAGCTGGAGAGGCTTGCGGTGGAACTGACCGGAGCGCACCCCCGGGTGCTGGACTCCGGCTGCGGCGAGGGGTTTTACACCGCAGGGGTCTATCAGGCCCTGAAAGCCGCCGGGAAGGAGCCCCGCATGGCGGGCATTGACATCTCCAAGTTTTCCCTGCGCTGGGCGGCCAAGCGGGAGAAAGAGGTGGAGTTCGCCGTGGCCTCGGCCTACCGCCTGCCCGTGGCGGACGGGAGCATTGACCTGCTCCTCAACTGCTTCTCCCCCCTGGGTCTGGAGGAGTTCCGCCGGGTGCTGAAGCCGGGCGGCTGCTTCCTCTATGTGGTGCCGTCGGCGGAGCACCTTTGGGAGCTGAAGGAGGTTCTCTACGAAAAGCCCTATCCCAATGAGGAAAAGGAGACCCCCTACGACGGCTTTGCCTATGTGGAGATCCGCCATATCCGGGAGAAGATCCGCCTGCGCAGCCCCCAGGACATTCAGGATCTGTTCCAGATGACTCCCTATTACTGGAAAACGCCCAGGGAGGGGGCGGAGCGGCTCCGCCGTCTGGAAACGCTGGACGTGCGGATCGCCTTTGATATCCATGTCTTTCGGAAAAACCCTGCGGATGGCCTTGCGCCATCCGGCAAAGTTTGCTAGAATGTAGAGGTACGCACCGGTACAGATCGAATTTACTGGGAAGCGGAGCTTTCACAGTAAACGTTTCCACGATAAAAGGAGAGCCAATTCATGTCTAAAATTCTGTTTGTCACGGATTCTGCTGCGGATATTCCGGCGGAGCAGCTTCAGGGCCTGGAAATCAAAGTCCTGCCCTTTCTGATTTCCATGAAGGATCGGGAGTATCGGGACTGTGTGGACTTCACCCCCAAGGAATTTTACAAAATGCTGCTGGAGGCGCAGGAGATTCCCACCCATTCCCAGATCAACCCCACCATTCTGCTGGAGGTGTTTAACCAGGCAAAGGATGAGGGCTATACCGATCTGATCTATACCTCCATCAACGCCAAGGGCTCCGCCACATTCCAGAACGCAGTCATGGCTAGGGAGATGTTCTTCGAGGACCATCCCGGCCTGGCGGACCGCTTCCATATCTATCTGCTGGACTCCAAGTCCTATACATACGCCTACGGCTATGCCGTGGTGGAAGGGGCAAAGATGGCCCGGGCGGGCAAGGGCGCGGAGGAGATCGCCGCCTGGATTCAGGACTGGATCGACCATGTGCGCATCCTCTTTGCCACCTACTCCCTGAAGTTCGCCAAGAAGTCGGGCCGGGTTTCCGCCGCCGCCGCTTTCCTGGGGGAGGCCCTGGGGCTGAAGCCGATTATGAGCTTTCCCAACGGGGACAGCAAGGTGCTGGCCAAGGTGCGGGGGGAGAAAGCCGTGATCCCCGCAATCATCCAGATGATGAAGGAGGAGATCGCCCCCGGCTCCCCCTATCTGGTCATCAAGGCAGACCTGGAGGACAAAAATGAGGAGATGGCCGCCGCAGCCAGGGAAGCTGTCGGCTATGACAGCGCCTGCCAGTTCTACATCGGCGGGGTCATCGCCATCAACGCGGGCCCCCAGCTTACAGGCGTTATCTATCGAAAGAAAGACTGAACTGCCGGTATCGGGAAGCTCCGGAGCAATCGCGAACCCCGTATTTGTACAGAGGCTTCCCTAGAGAAAGGAATGTGAAAGCTATGCTGTCCCTCCCCCTGACCGCGTTGACCTCCAGCACTGAGGGCGCCTCTGATGTGGTTTCCGATGTTTCTGAAAGCGTTTTCACCACAGGGAAAACCATCCTGAGCTCCCTGGGCCTGGATCTGAAAAGTCTGAACCTGTCCAACATTGTGGCGGCAGCCGTGATCCTGGTGGTCTGCCTGATCGTCATTCGGCTGGCCACCACCGCCATTGATAATCTGCTGAAGCACTCCAAGCTGGACAAGACCCTGCATACCTTTGTCCGCTCCATCCTCCGCATCTCGATGTATGTCCTGGCCGGCATCATCGTGGTGGGCTCCCTGGGCTTTGACGTGAGCTCTCTGGTGGCGGCCCTGTCTGTCATTGGCCTGGCAGTCTCCCTGGCGGTGCAAAATTCCCTTTCCAACCTGGCGGGGGGAATTATGATCCTGGTGACGAAGCCCTTTCTGGTGGGCGACTATATTGAGGCGGGGGGCCAGTCCGGTACGGTTCTGGAAATCGGCATGGCCTACACCAAAATCACTTCCGTGGACAACAAGCTCATCTCCATCCCGAACAGCACCATTTCGGCGGCGAATATCGTCAACTGCTCCACGGAGGGCAAGCGCCGGGTGGACATGACCTTTGATGTGGCCTATGAAAACGATGTGGAACGGGTGAAGAATGCCCTTCATATCGCCATAGGCCGCTGCAAGCAGGTGCTGACCGAGGGCGTAGATCCTCCGTTTGTCCGCCTCAGTAAGTACGGCGAGAGCACCATCACCTATACCGTCCGGGTGTGGTGCAAAAACCCGGACTACTGGGATGTCTACTTCTTCCTGATGGAGGAGACAGGGAAGGTGTTCCAGGAGGAAGGCGTCCTGCTGAGCTACAACCGCATCGTTGTGGAGCAGGGAAAATAATTTGAACGGAATAACGCATGAAATCCCCCTCTTTTTCCCAAACTATTCTGCGGAAAAAAGAGGGGGATTCTTATGTCGGAGAAAAAGGGGGCTGCCCTGCGCTGCGCGGCTGCGGGGGCCCTGGCGGGGATCGCCACCGGCCTTTTCGGCGGGGGCGGCGGCATGGTGCTGGTGCCGCTGCTGCTGGGCTTTTGCGGGCTGAAGGAAAAGGCGGCATTCGCGGCGTCTGTGGCCATCATCCTGCCTATGTGCGTGGTATCCGTCGCCCTATATGCCTTTGGAAGCGCGCTGCCCCTGGGGGAGTCCGTGCCCTATCTGATCGGCGGCGCCATTGGGGGAACCCTGGGAGGGCTGTGGTTCCGGAAAATCCCCGCCAAGCTGCTGAAAAAGGGGCTTGCGATCCTGCTGATCTATGGAGGGGCGAGATGTCTGCTTTCCTGATTGCGGTTCTGGCGGGGGCAGCCACCGGAATCCTTTCCGCCTTCGGCGTAGGCGGGGGAACCCTGCTGATCCTCTATCTGACCTTCCTGGCCGGATATGACCAGACCTGTGCCCAGGGGATCAATCTGCTGTACTTCCTGCCGGCCTCCGCCGCAGCATTGGCGCTGCATGGGAAAAACGGATATATTCCCTGGAAAGGGGCTGTGCTCCCGGCGGCGGCGGCGGGCTGCGTCACCGCCGGACTGGGGGCCTGGGTGACGGGCTGGCTGGATACGGGCCTCCTGCGGAGGCTGTTTGGGGGCTATCTGCTGGCTGTGGGGATCGCGTCCCTGTTCAAGAGGGAAAAGCGCCGCCGTCCGGACGCAAACGATTGATGGGGAGGTTCCCGGGGATCATTCCTCCTCCACTTCCACCACGGTCAAAATCCCCCCGCTGACGGTGAACCGCACGTTCCGGCCGCCAAAGGCCAGTCCATAGACCCGGCCCCCGTCCTCCTGATAAGAGGGGCGGGGGTCCTGCTCCAGCACCCCGATCAGGGCCCGCTGCTGCGGGGCGGGAATCCGGGCCAGCAGGGGCTCCGGGAAGGCCACCGTCAGCTTTTTCCAGCCGTTGGGCTCCGTGAATCCCCCTGTGGCCTCCGGGTGGCTGTCCGTATAGGCCAGATAGGGCTTGATGTCATAGATCGGCGTCCCGTCCACCAGGTCGGCGCCGGAAACCTCCAGCACGGTGCCCAGGCCAGGCTCCTGCCGCAGGCCCACCAGCCGGACCGAGGACAGGCCGATGGCGTTGGGCCGGAAGGGGGAGCGGGTGGCAAAAACCCCCATCCGGGTGTTGCCCCCCAGCCGGGGCGGGCGGACGGTGGGGCGCCAGGTGTCCCGCACAGCCTGGGAAAACTGCCAGATCAGCCAGATGTGGGAGAACCCCTCGATGCCCCGCAGCGCGTCCCCGTTCCGGTACTCCGGCTCGAACACGATATCCGCCCGGAGTTCCTCCACCAGCCCCGCCTGGCGGGGCACTCCGAATTTTGTGGCAAAATCCGTATGGATGCGGGCAATGATTTTCATGGGCGGGTTTGTCTCCGGGTTCATGGAAATGCCTCCTAAACTGGGGTGCCGGACTGATAGCGCTGGATAAATTCAGCGGCGTCGTCGGGCAGCTCATCCAGATTATCTTCCCCCACATCTACGGTGGTGATTTTTTTGCGGTAGAGCAGGTCATACATGACGGGGATAATATACAGGGTCATCAGGGTGCCGTATAGCATCCCTCCCACCACAACGATGGCCATGCCCCGGCCGATCTGGCTGCCCGCGTCTGTGGAGATGAGCATCATGGTCATCGCGAAGATGGTGGTCAGGGCAGTCATCAGGATGGGGCGCATTCTGGTGCGCCCGGCGGCCGCCAGCGCGTTGGTTCGATCCAGGCCGCCCAGACGAAGCTGGTTCACATAGTCCACGAACACAATGCCGTTGTTGACGATCACGCCCACCAGCACCAGGAACCCGATCAGGCTCACAAGGCTCAGCTGCTCCCCAACGAGAACCAGGCCGATCATACCGCCGGTGAAGGCCAGGGGCATGGTGAACAGCACGATAAAGGGGGCCAGCAGGCTCTGGAACTGGGCCACCATAATCAGGTAGACAAAGAGCACCGCCAGGGCGATCATCTTGACCATCTGCTCCAGCATATCGTTGACCGTGTCTGTCTCGCCGCCCAGGGTGATGGAAACTCCCTCGGGGGGCTCGTAGCTCTCCAGGGCCTTGGTCACCTGTCGGCTGAGCAGGGTGGTGTTGTAGCCCTCCTCGGTGGTGGCGGTCACGGACATGGTGCGGGTCTGGTTCTCCCGGCTGATGGAGGCCACGCCCTGGTCATAGCTCACGGTGGCGATCTCCCCCAGGGTGATGGTGTCCTCCACGGCGTTGCCGTCCTCATCGGTGGTGGTCACGTCAAATTCATAGTCCAGCAGATTGTTCAGGGCAAGGGGGTCGTTTTCGTTGACAACGGTCACGTTCATCTCCACCTGATCCACCGTCACCGTGGTGGAGGAGGATTCCGTGGTCATGGCGGCAGCCAGGTCGGAGTAGATCTGGGCCACAGTCAGGCCATAGCCCATGGCCTTATCCTTGTCGATCTCCAGCTTGACGATGGTGTCTCCCTCCTCCTGGCCGTTGGAGACGTCGGTAAAGCCCTCGATATTCTCCACAATGGCCATGACATCCTCGCTGGCCTGAACCAAACTCTCCAGATCATGGCCGGTCAGGTCAACGGACAGGCCCGAGCTGATCATACTGGATATATCCATGCTGCTGGCGCCGGCGGCAATGACCTCGCAGTCCAAATCGGCGGTTGCCGCTTCAATTTCTTCGCAGGCTTGGGCTTCGTCGGCATCCTCCTCCAACATGATGTAGTAGAGGTACTGGGAATAGTCATCGGAGGTCGCCGCAGAGGTAATGAGGCTGGCCGTGGTGCTGGCGGTGATGCCGCCCACGCAGTCGATGCCCTCCACGCTCAAAATTCGATCCATGACCTCATCCGCCCGCTGGTAAGCCTCCTCCCGGGACAGCTCCTCCGGCATGGTCACACTTACCTGCACCTGGTTGGTGCCCATATCCGGCAGGACAACGATCCCCGTTCTGGTCACAGCCACCACGGAAACCGCCAGCAGCCCCACAGAAATCAGCAGTGGCACCCACTTATACCGCAGGCAGAACCGCAGCGTCACCTCATAGCCGTCCAGCATTTTGTCGAACAGCCTGTGGCTCTTGGGCTCGGAGCGGCGGAGCAGGTTCACGCTCATGGTGGGCACCACGGTCAGGGCCACGATCAGGGAGGCGATCAGGGAGAACGCGATGGTCAGCCCCATGTCGCTCATCAGCTCCCGCACCAGGCCATCGGAGAAAATCAGGGGGAGAAACACACAGATGGTGGTCAGGGTAGAGGCCACGATTGCGCCGGTGACCTGCTTGGCGCCCTGAACCGCCGCCCGGCCAATGGGCACTCCCCGGGCCCGCAGCCGATAGATATTCTCCACCACAACCACCGAGTTATCCACCAGCATCCCGATTCCCAGCGCCAGGCCGGACAGGGAGAGAATATTCAATGTGATATTGGAAAAGTACATCAGGACAATGGCAAAGAGCACCGAGAAGGGGATGCTGAATGCCACCACCAGGGTGGGCTTGGCGTCCTTCAGGAAGAAAATCAGCACGATCACGGCCAGCAGTGCGCCCTCGATCAGGTTGCGGAAGATGGACTCCACGATCATTTGGATGTAGTCCCCCTGATCCATGAGGACGGTGATGCGCAGGCCGGGGTAGTCCTCCTGCAGTTCCTCAATGGCCTCGTTGCAGGCTTCGCTGACCTCGCTGGTGCCGTAGGTGCTGCCCTTGAAGATGGAAAGCACCACGGCGTCGCCGCCGTTCATCTTGGCATAGGCGTCCTCCGTGTTGTCAATCACCGTCACGTCGGCCACGTCGGAGATCCGCACATCGCCGATGCCGTCCAGGGTGCAGAGGAGCATATTCTCCAGTTCCTCAACGGACGAAAATTCCTCGCCCACCTTCAGAAGCCACTGCTGGTCGTCCTCGGCGTCAATATAGCCTGCGGGCATGGAAAAGTTCTGTGCGTAAATCAGGGAGGAAAGGGTATTGATGTCCAGCAGGGCGTCCAGATTGGCGCTGCTCAGCGCCTCCTCCCGGGCGCTTTCATATTCCTCCAAAGCCGCGTCCATCTGGGCCTGGGCCGTGACCATCTGGGCGTCCGCGCTGCCAAAGCCGGCGGCGGCGGAGATGCTCCCGGAGGTCACATCGGAATAGCTCGCGGAGCCCATGGCGGCCTTGTACTGGTTGACAATTTCCTGCGTCACCTGGATCTCCACCGTCAGGTTGGTGATTTCCGTATCAAACTGGTCGATGGTGGTCTTGGCTGTCCGCAGCCCGGTCAGGGCCTCCTGCAATCCGGCGGCGTACTCAGAGATCCCGCCTACCGTGACGATCCCCTCGGTCAGCAGAGTGCCCAGCGACAGGCTGAGGCCCTCCGGCAATTCCGCCTCGATCTCCGTCAACGTCTCGCCCAACTCCTCCAGAGAGGTATCATCGGATACCCCCATGGCGACCAGGGCGTTATAGACCAGATTCAGCGCGGTGACCGTCGTATCCAGGGTGGAGATGTTTTCCTCCAGGCTGTCCACATCCACGCCGTTCTCCTCCAACTGCTCCACCGCCGCAGCCCGGGCGGTCTGCAGCGCCATCAGCTGGGCCTGCTGATTGGTCAGCTGGGTCTGGTAGGAGGAAAGCTGGGTCAGCGCCTCCGTTGCCGCAGCCAGGCCGTCGGAAACGCTGGACTGGCTGCTTTCCAGCTCCGCCTGAGCCTCGTCCAGCTCTGCCTGGGCCTCGTCCAGTTGGGTCTTTGCCTCCGCCAGCCGGTCGGAAACCTGGGTGAGGAGCCGGTCGTTTACATCGTCCACCTTTTCCTGATTCAGGTGGATTTCCACCATCTGCTCCACCAGGCCGATGTCCGAAATATTGGCGACACCGGTCTGCCGCTCCAGATAGGGGATCACCGTCTCCTCCGTAAAGTCGGAGACATCATAGATATCCTTTGTCTCATCATCCCAGGAGACCGCCACATACATGGTGGCCACCATGTTCATGCTGATCTCCATGATGGAGGGGGTGCTGCACAGCTCCGGCAGCTCCGCCTCCACGGTGTCAATGGCGGAGGAGACCTTTACCATCGCGGAGTCCATATTCATGTCCTCGGTAAACTCCAGCATCACCATGCTATAATTCTCCGCGCTGGTGGAGGTCACGTTTTCCACGCCGCTGATGGTGCCGAGGGCGCCCTCCAGCGGCTCTGTCACCGCGCTTTCCACCTTCTCCGGGCTGGCCCCCGGGTAGGTGGTGATCACCAGCAGATAGGGCAGGCTGAAGTCCGGCAGCAGATCCGTCTGCATCCCGGTCAGGCTGACAAACCCCAGCACCAGAACCATAATCACTGCCACGAGAACCGTAAACGGGCGCTTTACGCAAAACTTTACCATAATCGAAATCCTTTCGGGGAGCGTTGTCCAATAGGAACTATATGCAGCTATGTTAGCACAAATCTATTTTTGATTTGTATCTTTTTTATGAATATTGCGCCGAATCTTCTCTCCGGGCCGCCGGGCGCTTTACCGGGGTTCAAACGTGATCCGGGCCGTTTTCCCTGGGCAGCTTGCGGAAATAATAGATCCCAATGGGGATGGCGGATAAAAACGACAGCACATCCGCCACAGGCTGGGCCTCCTGAATACCGGCCAGCCCCCGCAGGTTGGCCAGGATCAGGATGGCGGGGATAAAATACACGCCGTTTTTGAGGGCTGACATGGCGGAGGCCGCCAGCCTCTTGCCGGAGCTCTGCATGGTCATATCCGTAACCACCATAAGGGGCTGCAAAAACAGCGCCCAGCAGCGCAGCTTCAGCGCCCTCGTCCCGATCTCGATAACCTCCGGATCATTGCGGAACACGCCGATGGTGTTGGGCGCCAGCAGCAGGCCCACGATGGCAAAGAGGCCCAGGATACACTCCCCGGCGGCCAGCGTAAACCAAAAGCCCTTTCGCACCCGGTCATATTTCTTCGCCCCGTAATTGAACGCGCAGACCGGCTGAAAGCCCTGGCCGATCCCCAGTCCCACGGCGAAAATAAACATGATGACCCGGGAACTGACGCTCATAGCAGCCACAGCTGCATCCCCGTAGGCCGCCGCGCTGTTGTTCAGGATCATGGTGGACAGGCTGTTCAGGCCCTGGCGCAGCAGGCTGGGCAGGCCGGTGGTCAAAATCTCCACCCATTCCCGAAGATCCTTGGAGATCCGATGGATGGAGAGCTTTGTCTGGGTTTTCCCCCGCAGGAACATGGAAAGCAGAATACAGAAGCTGATAAACTGGGAACCGGCGGTGGAGATTGCCGCGCCCAGAATCCCAAGATTGCATCCAAACATCAGGATCGGGTCCCCGATCATATTGATAATTCCCCCGGTCATCAGCCCGACCATGGCCAGGGAAGCCCTTCCCTCATAGCGCAGCAGATTATTCAGCGTAAAACTGGACACCATAAAGGGGGCGGCCAGCAGGATCATGGTCAGATAGTCCCTTGCGTAGGGATAGATCGTCTCTGTGCTTCCCAGCAGGTAAATCAGCGGCTCCATGAAAATCAGGCACACCGCAGCCAGGATCGCGCCGGAGGCCAGACTCCCGAAAAAGGCGGTGGAGGCGATCCGGCTGGCGGGCTCCAGCTCTCCCGCGCCCAGCTTGCGGGAGAGGATACTGCCTCCGCCCTGGCCAAACATAAAGCCGAAGGCTTGCAAGATCGCCATAAAGCCAAACACAACCCCAACCGCGCCGCTGGCGCTGTTATTCAGCTGCCCGACGAAGGCCGTATCCACCAGATTATAAATATTCGTCACCAGCATACTCAGCGTTGTGGGAATCCCCAGTTTGATCACCAGGCGGGGAATCGGCGTTTTTGTCATCTTATCATATTGTGACCTTGCTTCTTCCATTTCTGCACCTTCTCTGCTCTCTTTTCTCTGGGCGGAAATCGTTTCGATAAGAAGTATAGCACAACTGTTTTTTTAGTCAATGCGGAATCCTGCCGGATTCATTTACAAATTTTCGAGAAAATGATATAATCCTGTTGAAAACGGATAAGGAGGCCCACCGATGTATCTGAGCTCTGTCGATAAATCCAGTCCGGCTTATCATCTGAAATCCTATCAGCTCTTCCGGCCCTTTATGGATCTCAACCGCTGGGGAACCATGATGCTGGTTCTGCGGGAGCGGGATATTCCCATCGCCGCTGCCCGGCTGAAGGCGGGGATGGATATTGTGGATATTTTTTCCGCCGGCCCCTCCCCGGAAAGTGCCCAGGTTTTAAATATCCGCACCCTGCGCAAGGGAGATTTCAGCCGGGTGCTGACCCACACCTATCAATATTTGGCCCAGCCTGCCGAGCTCCGGGAGTTTCTCAGGGAACACTATCGGCTGTCCATCCCCAAGCTGAGCCATTCCAAAAAGGAAAACGGCCTTTTGACCTGCATGGAGCTGGACGGCAACCATGAATGTTATTTGCCCGACCGCTATGTAATCCGCACCTTTAAGCTGTTCCCCCGGGAATATCATCGCTGCCCCGAGGAAACCGCCGCCAACCCCGCCGACGCGGTGGTGGCAACCGCAGAGCATAAAAAAGACTCCGCCTGCGCCTACTGCCTGGCAGAGAAGTTAAATCTGAACCTGTAAGCAGGGGCCGCTTTCTGCCCTGTGCAAAATAAAAAGGCACCGCACAAAGATGTGCGGTGCCCAAATCATGTTGGCACTACCGATCTTCCCGGGCCGTCGCCAGCCAAGTATTGTAGGCGCGGGTGAGCTTAACTTCTGTGTTCGGAATGGGAACAGGTGGACCCTCACCGCAATCAGCACCAACTGATGCCTTCGCTGCGCCCTGAAAACCGAACAACGTAAGCTCTTCTTTCTTGCCAGCCTT
>CAYSNK010000017.1:0-9376 GCA_964432375.1 uncultured Oscillospiraceae bacterium
GACCGCCTTGTGAAGTATGTGGATGAGTTGAAGGGGAGCGGAGCAATCCGGGAGGATGTGGTGATCCAGACCGGGTTCAGCACCTACGAGCCGAAACACTGTATCTGGGGCAGGCTCTTTCCGTTCCCTGAAATGGAGGAGTATGTTTCCGCCGCCAGGATCGTGATCACACACGGCGGGCCGTCCAGCTTTATGATGGCCCTGCGGAGAGAAAAGACCCCCATCGTCGTCCCCCGCCGGAAGCGGTTTGATGAGCATATCAACGACCATCAGGTGGCGTTCAGCAAGGCGATTGCGGAGCGCACCGGGACGATTCTTGTGGCGGAAACCATGCAGGATCTGAAAAAGATGATCGCAAATTATGAGGAACTTGCCCGTTCCCGGACAGTCGGGTTCCCAAGCAACAACGAGAGGTTCAACGCGGAATTTGGCCTGCTGGCGGGCGGACTGATCCGGGCGGGCAGGAGGCAGCGGACGCGATGAAGGCGGGGGTCCTGTCCATGCAGAGGATTGCCAATTACGGATCTTTTTTGCAGTCCTACGGGCTGAAGAGGATGCTGGAGGAGCTGGGCTGGGAGGTGCAGTTTGTTGACTTCCACCCGGGCAAAACGCTGATTCCCGCCGATGGCGGGAACGGAATCAAAAGGAAGCTGTCCAAGGGGATGGAAGTGCTGCGATCCCCCGCTCCCATGAAGGAGAAGCTGAAATTTATCCGATATAAGAAAAATTACGGGGCCAATTATTACCCCTGCCTGGGAATTTGCGGGCAAATGAACTACCGTCCGCCCCTGGATCTGCTGGTGATTGGCAGCGATGAGGTGTTTAACTGCGTTCAGGGCAATCCGAATGTCGGCTTTTCGCCGGAGCTGTTCGGGGTGGGCAGCAACGCGGAGCGGGTGATCACCTACGGGGCCTCCTTCGGCAACACCACCCTGAAAAAGCTGGAGCGGTATCAGATCACCGGCAAGGTGGGCGCCTGGCTGGACAGGCTGGACGCGATCTCCGTCAGAGACGCCAACAGCGGTGAAATTATCAGGGCAATCACCCATTTTGAGCCGGAATACCACTTAGATCCGGTGTTAGCCTATGATTTCATCGGGAAACACGGGGAGAGCATCCCGGATGTGCCGGAACACCACTATATGATCCTCTATGGGTATTCCGGCAGATTTTCGGAAGAGGAGTGCGGGTGTATCAGGGCATACGCGAAAAAGCGCGGCTTAAAAATCTTCTGTATCGGCGGCATCCAGGGCGCCTGTGACCGGTTTCTTGACTGCGATCCCTTCCGGGTGATCGCGTATTTCCGTCGGGCCGACTGCGTTGTCACCGACACCTTCCACGGGACGATCCTGTCTGTGATCACGCACCGGCCCTTTCTCTCGCTGCTCAGAAAGACCGGATATGGGAACGCGGAAAAGCTGCCCGACCTGCTGGGCAGGCTGGGCTTAACGGACAGGATGGCGGAAAGCCTGGAGGCCCTGCCGGAGCTGCTCGGGAACCCCATCGACTACCGCGCTGTGGAACAGGTCATTCGAGGGGAAAGAGCGCGCAGCTATGGGTATTTGAACCGGTTTCACCTCTGACGGACAAGGGAGAAGCAATGATCAGTGTAATCGTCCCGGTCTATAACGGGGAGCGCTTTTTACGGCGCTGCCTGGACTCCATTACCAGCCAGACGGTTTTCGAGGAGCTGGAGGTGATCGTCGTTGACGACGGCTCCGACGACGCTTCGCCGGAGATCATAGACGAGTATGCGGAGGCATACTCCTCCATCACCGGCCTGCATATCAGGAACCGGGGCGTGTCCAATGCCAGGAACCGGGGCATGGATCTGGCATCCGGGGCGTATCTGGCATTTGTTGACGCGGACGATTATCTGGAACCGGACTGCTTTGAAACCCTGCTGGCGGAGGCGGAAAGGGGCTATGACATCGTGTGCGGCGGCTTTATCGCGGAATATCCGGACAAGCGGGTTTACCGGCGGAGCGGCAAGGTGCGGGAACTGAACCGGGAGGCAGCCATAGAGGAATTTCTGAAAGGGACGGTCATGGACCCCAATATCTGGAACAAATTATACAGGAGAGAAACGGTGGGGACGTGCCGCTTTGACAGCCGCCTCTCAATCGCGGAGGACAAATACTTCCTGTTCCAGTGCATCAAACGGGCGAGGAAGGTTGAAATCCTGAACGTCTGCAAGTATCATTACAGCCTGAATGACGCCTCCCTATGCCGCGGGGCCTTTTCCGGGCAGAAAATGGATTCCTTATTCGTTGCCGCCAGGGTCTCAGATGAAATCGCTGCGGAATATCCGAATCAATTCAGCCTGGCGAAGGCGATGGAGATGGATGTAGCCTGCCGGGTTTACGGCGAACTGTATTTTTACGGGATTCCGCCGGGGTATCGACCCGTATTTGACGGACTGAAAAATAAAATACGCCATTACAGGCTCCGGGATAAAATGAAATACTCCAGCGGAAAGCATTTCTTTGCCTTTGTCGCGGCAAGGATTCATCCCGGGCTCTACAACTTCTTGAAGCGGGACATGAGGCTGCAATATCAGCCGTGAGCGGCGGCGCGGGAGGAATCGATTTGGGGATTCAACTGTCAATCGTGATACCAATCTATAATGTATCCCGGTATCTTGAGGACTGCCTGAACCCCCTTGTGGGGAAGGGGGAGGAGTCCATTGAGATCCTGCTGATTGACGACGGCTCTACGGACGCCTCCGCCGGGCTTGCGGATCGCTTCGCCGGCAGCTATCAGAACGTGACGGTTTATCACCGGGCGAACGGCGGCCTGTCTGACGCAAGGAATTTCGGGCTGCGAAAAGCGGCGGGAAAATATGTATTCTTTTTGGACGCTGACGATTTTCTCCGGGAGGACAGTATTGATGTCCTGCTTTCCGCGATAGGCGGAAGGGAGCTGGATATCCTGCTGTGGGACGCGGATCTGTATGACGAAAACGGGCGGCGGGCCAGGGAGGACAGGGGGTATTTCCACCACACCGGGGCGGTGAAAAATTGCGTCTGTACGGGCAGACGCATAATAGAAGATCAGCTTGCTTATAAAAATGATTACGCCATCACGGTGTGGCTGGGGCTTTACAACAGGGAGTTTCTGATCCGGAATCAATTCTGGTTTGAACGCGGCCTGCTGCACGAGGACGAGCTTTGGACGCAAAAGGTCCTGCTGGAAGCGGCCCGGGTCGTATACACGGGAGAGGCGCTCTACTGCTATCGCCTGCGGAAGGATTCGATTATGAGAAGCGGAAATCAGGATTTCCGCAAACCCATCGCCAGCCTCATCTACATCTACACCTCGCTGCTGGCATACTACGACTGGAAAGTGGAAGATGCGGACTTCCGGAAAAAGCTGAAGGGAAATACCGTGAAAAGATACCTCCACATGATCGGAACCTATCCGGTGTCCCGCTATCCGGAGCTGATGAAGCGGATCGATCAAAAAGCGCTGCTTCGCAGCGCGTCGTCAAAAAAGGATCAGCTTCGGGCGCTGATCCTGATGCTCAGTATACGGGGGTATTGCGGAGGAACACGGCTCCTGCGCCGGAATCAAAGGGCTGAGAGATGTATTCTTTAAGGATAAAAAAGAGCAGCGCTAAAATCTTTTTCCGGTGCCTCCTGCTGTGCCTGGGGCTGTTTCGCGTCTGCCTGGTTTCCAATACGATATACCGGGCTTACAGCTTCGCGATCCTGGCCGTGCTGTTCTTTTCCGTGGGGCTGAGCAAAAGGCGGGTCAGGAGAAACTGGTGGGCAATTTGCCTGGGCGTCATCATCGGGGGCTCCGTGATCTGGCAGAGCCGTTCCCTGACAGGCATCTTTCACGCGTGTACCTATTTTTTGGAATTTACAACTCCCTTTTTGTTCGTGGATCATCTGACCTCGAAATACGGCTTTGCCTCCGCCCTGCGGGGGATGCTGCGGGCCTCCTTTGTCATCTGCACGATGATGGATCTTTCCGTGATCGCGGGGATGGATCTGGACAAAACCCATTATCAGAATCTGACCGTGTATCTTTTCGGCAATAAGTTTATGGTGGC
Organism: uncultured Oscillospiraceae bacterium; assembly: GCA_964432375.1. Taxonomy (GTDB): domain Bacteria; phylum Bacillota; class Clostridia; order Oscillospirales; family Oscillospiraceae; genus JAJQBJ01. The sequence goes on from CAYSNK010000017.1 coordinate 4,058, forward strand.
GTATCTGCACATGCAGACGCTGAGCCTGATGGCGAAATACAGAAAGCTCACGGGAAGATCCGGGAGCGCCCTTTCCAATCCGGGCTTGCTGGCCTATGGCGTTTGCGGGATTGCCCTGTGCGCCGCCGTGAACTGCGCCACCGGTATTCTGGGGAACCTGTGCATCCTGGTGCTGATCACCTTCCCATGCGGGAAAACCGTCAAGATCCTGCTGTCAAAGCCGCTGACCATGATGGCCGCCCTCCTTGCCTCCAACATTTTAGTCATCGGGTCTGACGTGCTGCTGCAAATCCCGGCGGTGCAGGGGGTGATCCTCCATGTTCTGAAAAAGGATTTAACGCTCACCGGACGGTTCCGGATTTACGCCATGCTCCCAGACCTGTTTAAAGGGCACTGGGCCTTCGGCTATGGATATAACAGTGATATTTTCGCCGGACTGATCGGCTATGGGAACGCGCAAAACGGGATTCTCCAGTATGTGCTGGACTGCGGGCTGATCGGCGCCGGAACGCTGCTCTTTCTGTGGGTCCACAGCGTCAGGGGCATCAGACGAAAAGAGGTTATGAGCTGGCCGCTGGTAAGCGCGGTATACGGGTTTATGGTTTGCTCGCTGGTGGAGGTCTGCTTTAAATTTAACTTTATCGTGATTTTAGCGTTCCTCTCAAGCTCCGCGCTGATCACGAAGGATGCGGCATCGTCGTGAGGTCGATATGGGAAACGTCATTTTATCCAACCGAATGAGGGACGCGGCAAGGATCTCTGCGGGAACCGTCCTGGGCCAGGCGATCTCCGTTGTCACCCTTCCGGTGATTACCAGGATCTACGGGGCGGAGATCCTCGGCGGATGGGCGGCGATCCAATCCATCTCCACCATTTTGGCGTATCTGTGCGACCTGGGGATGTCCCAGGCAATCATGCTGGAGGAGGACGAGAAAATAGAGGGCCTGTATCGCGTTGTCACAACGATCAGCATCCTTGTCTGCCTTGCCTCGCTGCCGCTCCTCTTCCCGTATTATGCCCTGGTTCTGAGGCGAGGGGTTGCCGGGGCGCTGATCCACAGTGTTTTTGTTGCCGTTTACACGTTTACGTTTCGCCAGGTTCAAACCTGCTATATCTGGCTGAACCGGGAGAAGGAATATCGCGCCTTGATGAAAAATCCGATCATCAATTACGGCTCCATCGCGGTTTGCTCCATCGCGCTGGGGCTATCCGGATTCAAAACATACGGATATTATATTGGAACCACCATGGGGCAGCTGCTCACCCTGCTGTATATGAGGCGCGAGCTGCCCCCGAAAATGCTTTGCGCCGATTGGAGCTATATCAAAAGCACTGTCAGGGAGCATGGCCAATATGTAAGGTTTCAGATGCCCGCCCAGCTGACGGCCCAGGCCCGGCAGCAGCTGCCGAATCTCCTGATTGGGGGGCTGTTCGGCGATGCCGTCTTGGGATATTTTTCTGTCTCCCAAAAGCTCATCAGCATTCCCGTCAATCTGATCGGGCAGGCCCTGGGCAAGGTGTTTTACCAGACCCTGGCGGAACTGCACAGAAAGGGAGAGCGGATCGCGGACTTCGTTGGGCGTAATATGAGCCGCGCGATCCGGGCCGCGTTTGCCCCCATGGTGTTGTTTGCCGCGTTTGGAGATGCGGCAGTTGTCCTGTTTTTTGGCAGGGAGTACGCAGTCGGCGGCGTCATCTCCCGGATCATGGTGTTCCGGGCCTGCTTTACCTTTCTTTCAACGGCCCTTACCGGCATTGACATCGTACTCGGAAAGCAGCAATACGCCCTGATCACCTGCGCGGCGCAAACAGTCTTGGGGGCCCTGGGCGTCATCGGCTCGTACTATTTGACGGGGAATATCTACGTTTGCACCCTGGCGCTTGTGGGCGGCTTTCTTGTGGTGCAAATCCTGTACTATGGGAAAATATATGCCGTCTTGCAGCTCAGGCCCGGCCATTATTACAGAAAAATCGCCGTCCTGCTGCTGGCGGTTCTGGCCGGCTCCTATCTCCTCCGGTCTGCCTTCCTGCTCGTGTCGGACGCTGCGGGGCTGCGGCTTTTGGAATGGCTGAAAGGCTTTCTGGTGATATGAGCGGGGGAGGGGATCAGGCATGAGGGTTTGCATCTTATCCATGCAGCGGGTGCCCAATTTCGGCTCTCTGCTGCAAGGCTATTCCTTAAAGAAGATGATCGAGGGCCTGGGGCATGAGGTCTCCTTCCTCGAGATTCAGGCGCATCCCGAGGAGGACAGGCTGCTGGACGGGTATCGGAAAAACTTTTCCTCTGAGTACGGCGGGGGAGGCCGGAAAGGGGGATTGCTGCGCAAAATAGACCGGAACCTCTTTCGCCGGCTGATGCTCCGGCGAAAGAACCGGGAACAGAGCAAACTTATGGGGCAGTTTCAAAGGCAAATCATCCGCCCGGAGGATGCCCCTCCCGGGCGGCGCTATGATTGCTGCGTGATTGGAAGCGACGAGGTTTTTAACGCCCTAAATGAAACGGAGTGGGGGTTTACCTCGCAATTATTCGGAAATGTTCCCCAGGCGGAGCGGGTGATAACCTATGCCGCCTCCTGCGGCTTTACCAGCTATGAGGCACTTCCCCTCCCGGCGGCAGCGGTCATCCGCAGCAGCTTTGCAAACATCGCCCGGTTCTCGGTGCGGGACGCCAACACGCTGCATTTCGTGAAGGAGCTCTCCGGCGTGGTTCCGGAGGTTCATGATGACCCTGTGGTCGCGGGGGACTTTTCCCGGGAGGCGGAACAGGCGCCAGGGGTGAAAGGGTTGCCCGGGAGATATTGCATCGTCTACGCCTATCGGGATCGGATCAATCAGCCGGGGGAGATCGCCGCAATCAAACGCCTTTGCAGGCGGGAGAGGATGGAGCCCGTTTCGGTGGGCGCCTCCCAAGTATGGATTCGCCGCCATCCGGCGCTTACGCCCTTTCAGCTTCCCCGGGTGTTTTCCGGCGCGGCGTTTGTGGTGACCGATACCTTCCACGGCACGGTTTTCGCGGCAAAATACGCAAAAAAATTTGCCGTACTTGTCCGGCCGAGCAATGAGAATAAATTGTCGGATCTTTTGATGAGGCTGGAGATCGAGAACCATCGGGCGGATTCCCCGGAGCGGCTGGAAGAGATTTATCAAATCGACCATGATCTGCACCGTATGCGGGAAATGGAAGCCGCCGCCCGGGAAAAGGCGGCGGAATATCTGCGCGAAGCAATCAGCGGGGCGAGAGAAATATGATTACCGTATGTGAAAGAAACCAGTGCGCCGGGTGCATGGCGTGCATCGCGGCCTGTCCCAGAAACGCGATCCGCATCGAGGATACCCTGGATGCGTATAATGCCGTAATAGAAACGTCCGCCTGCGTTAGCTGCAACGCCTGCCGCGATGTCTGCCAGCACAACCGGGATGCCGGAAGGCGGGAGCCCCTTTCCTGGTATCAGGGGTGGGCGAAGGATGAGAGGATCAGAAGAAACAGCGCCTCCGGCGGCGTGGGGGTTTCCCTGCTCAGAACCTTTCTTGAAAAGCATGGAGGCGTTTGCGCCTGCGTCTTTCGGGATGGGGAATTTCGGTTTGAATTTTCCGACTCCGGGGAGGAGGCGGAGAAGTATGCCGGCTCAAAATACGTCAAAAGCAACCCCGTGGGGATATACAAAGGGGTCAGGGAACGGCTGGAACGGGGGGAAGCAGTCCTGTTTATCGGGCTGCCCTGTCAGGTGGCGGCCATCAGGAATTTCGTTGGAAAGCGGCTTGAAAAGCGGCTCTATACGGTTGATCTGATCTGCCATGGTTCCCCGTCCCCCGGGCTGCTGGAATTATACCTCCGGGGCCGTCAATGCAGGCTAAAGGAGGTGGGGAACCTCTCCTTCCGCAGGAAGAATCACTTCCGCCTGGATTGCGGCGGCGGGTCTGCCCCGGACCCGGCAGGAGATCTGTACACCGCCGCTTTTCTGAGAGGGTTAGACTATACAGAAAACTGCTACCGCTGCAAGTACGCCCAGCTCCGGCGGACGGCTGACCTGACCATCGGCGACTCCTGGGGGAGCCAACTGAGCCCGGAGGAGCGGCGAAAGGGGATTTCGTTGATCCTTTGCCAGACCCCAAAGGGGGAGCGGCTGCTTCAGGAGGCGAATCTTCATTTGGAGGAGGTAGACCTCAGAAGGGCGAAAAGGGCCAACCACCAGCTGAGCGCCCCGGTCCCTGTTCCAAGGCAGAGGGCAAAGTTCTTCCGGGCGCTGCGCGGCGGCGCCGGATTTGACCGGGCAGCCGCAAGCTGTATGCCCCGGGCCTATTATCGGGAACGGGTCAAAAGGATTCTCCGGAAATGGAAAGGGACTCTCTGAATCAATCGGCGGGAGCTTCTTTCCGCTCACTCAGCCTGAAATACCACCGCGTTTTCCCGCAGATAATCTGCCCATTCCTGGTAATACTTTCCTTTCAGATGGGAGTCGCCGTCGGCATAAGTCTCATCCAGATAGCCTTCCTCATCGGCAAAAACCTCGTTTACATTGATGTAGAATATGCGTTCACCATCGGCCAGGGCCTCCAGGTCGGCGTTTCGGGTGCGGATGGCGTCCAGCGTCACATACTTGTCTGTGTCCGCCAGGTCGCGGGTCACCGAGAGGATGCCCATGACATAGAAGATGGCGTCGGGCTGCAGCCTGAGGATGCGGTCAATGGCATCCTGATAGGCGGCGATAAACCGGGCCTCGTCCCCGGTTCCCAGTTCATTGACCCCAACCATCAGGTAAATTTTCCCGAATTGGCGCTGGGCCAGCGCCTCCTCCAGGGTCAGATCTCCCTCCACCCCGTCCAGTTGGATAAAGCGCTCACTGAACAGCTTATAGATCGACATACCGGTCTTGGCAAAGTAGGTGGCGTTGTCCAGCCCGGAAAAGTAGTACATACCGTCAATGCGGGAGTCCCCGATAAACAGCGCGTCGTCAAAGTATCTGTCCTCCACCGTGGTGACGATTGGCACCAGATGCACCTCCTCGGGAGTTTCCGTGAGGGAAATAGAGGACTCCAGAGACACGGATGAGGACAAAATCTGATCCGGCGCGGCCCGTTCCCCGCTCAGATAGAGGAACAGCCCGGTGAGGAAAGGGGTTTCCAGCCCGTCCGCCCGCCGCCGCTCCGGGAGCTGTGTCTGAAGGCACAGGCCCGCCAGCTCAAAGAGGAGCGCAAGGGCCAGCAGCAGAAAAATCAACGGGCATTTTTTCCAAACAGAATGCAGTCGCATGATAGATCTCTCCCCGCTCACTCAGCCTGAAATACCACCGCGTTTTCCCGCAGATAATCTGCCCATTC
>CAYSNK010000017.1:9476-18280 GCA_964432375.1 uncultured Oscillospiraceae bacterium
CCGCTCACTCAGCCTGAAATACCACCGCGTTTTCCCGCAGATAATCTGCCCATTCCTGGTAATACTTTCCTTTCAGATGGGAGTCGCCGTCGGCATAAGTCTCATCCAGATAGCCTTCCTCATCGGCAAAAACCTCGTTTACATTGATGTAGAATATGCGTTCACCATCGGCCAGGGCCTCCAGGTCGGCGTTTCGGGTGCGGATGGCGTCCAGCGTCACATACTTGTCTGTGTCCGCCAGGTCGCGGGTCACCGAGAGGATGCCCATGACATAGAAGATGGCGTCGGGCTGCAGCCTGAGGATGCGGTCAATGGCATCCTGATAGGCGGCGATAAACCGGGCCTCGTCCCCGGTTCCCAGTTCATTGACCCCAACCATCAGGTAAATTTTCCCGAATTGGCGCTGGGCCAGCGCCTCCTCCAGGGTCAGATCTCCCTCCACCCCGTCCAGTTGGATAAAGCGCTCACTGAACAGCTTATAGATCGACATACCGGTCTTGGCAAAGTAGGTGGCGTTGTCCAGCCCGGAAAAGTAGTACATACCGTCAATGCGGGAGTCCCCGATAAACAGCGCGTCGTCAAAGTATCTGTCCTCCACCGTGGTGACGATTGGCACCAGATGCACCTCCTCGGGAGTTTCCGTGAGGGAAATAGAGGACTCCAGAGACACGGATGAGGACAAAATCTGATCCGGCGCGGCCCGTTCCCCGCTCAGATAGAGGAACAGCCCGGTGAGGAAAGGGGTTTCCAGCCCGTCCGCCCGCCGCCGCTCCGGGAGCTGTGTCTGAAGGCACAGGCCCGCCAGCTCAAAGAGGAGCGCAAGGGCCAGCAGCAGAAAAATCAACGGGCATTTTTTCCAAACAGAATGCAGTCGCATGATAGATCTCTCCTATGGAACCGCCGGATCACACATTAAAATCCGGCATAGAGGAAGGGGGTTCCGCTCTGGGTGGACAGCCGGGCGATCGCCACCCAGAACACGGCCAGAAGGAACAACCGCACCGGCCAGGTGTGGCAGTACCGGCGCAGGGTGCGCTCCCCCAGGGGCAGGGCGAAAAACACACCGCAGAGCAGATAAGGGACATACTGGATCAGATTGCGCCAAAGGCCGGCGCCCGCCGCCGTAGCAGCAGCACCAGAGGAAAAGAACGGAAACAGCCGGGACGCATAGACCAGCAGATCCCCCGGCGTTTCCACCGCGAAGATCACCCAGCTCAGGACGATGATCAGAAGCAGATAGAGATGCGCGAATACCGGGAAACGGTCCAGCCATTTGCGCAGCCCCAGCTTCTCCAGCGCGATCCAGAAAAAGAGGAATAGCCCCCAGAGCAGGAAATTTCCCCCCAGCCCGTGCCAAAGCCCGGTGAGCAGCCAGACCGCCAGCAAATTCAGCAGGGTCCTGGGCATCCCGTTGCGGCTTCCGCCCAGCGGGATATAAACGTAGTCCCGGAACCATGCCCCCAGCGTGATATGCCAGCGGCGGTAAAACTCGCTGACAGAGCGGGCGAGATAGGGGAAGTTGAAGTTTTCCGGCAGCTTAAACCCCAGCATTTCCCCCAGCCCCACAGCCATCAGGGAGCAGCCGTGGAAGTCAAAATAAAGCTGAAGGCTGAATCCCACGGCACAGAGCCAGGCCATCGGCGTGCTCATGGAATCGTAGCCGGTCTTTCCCGCCAGGCTCCACAGGCCCGACAGGGAATCGGCCAGCAGAACCTTGTAGCCCAGCCCTAAGATGAGCAGCTCCAGCCCTTTCTCCAGCCGCCGGGCCGTACACTTGGGCTCCTTCAGCGACGGAAGCAGCGCCCCGCCCCGGACGATGGGGCCGGCCACCAGCCGGGGAAACATGGCGGCGTAGGCGGCGAACAGGCAGGGCGCGGGCGCCTCCAATTCCCCTCTTTGGATGTCGGAGAGATAGCTGATAAGGGAAAAGAGCAGATAGCTGGCCCCCGGCAGCGGCAGCGGGATCAGGCGGCAGGCCACCAGCAGGGCAACGTTCAGCGCCACCCCCGCCCAGAGGCAGAGCCTGCCCCAGCGGCGGATGCCGAGGCCCAGCAGATAGTTGACAGCAACAATTCCCGCCAGCAAAGGGACAGACCACGGAGAGGTGAAGGCCACAAAAACAAGGCTGGCCGCAGTCAGGGCAGCAGCCCGCCATTTTGGACGGATAAAATAATATATAACCAAAAAGATTGGTAAAAAGCGAAATAAAAACGACAGATCAGTAAAACTCATAACACACTTGAGCGGGCAAACAAATTCGCGGTTCAAAGGCCGCATCGCCCGTTTCTCCTATATTTATGTTAGCCCCGGATTCGACAGGATTCTACAACACAACGGTTACAAATCAAATACAGTTAGTAACAATCGGGGGGGGGAACTGCTGCCCGGAGCCCAACGCCCGCATCGTCATAAATTATTCATAAAGTGTTCTCAAAAAAGCAAACATTTCCACGGAGGAAGCTGGTATACTAAAAACGTGAACAGGAGAGATGCTTTCATCGATCTCCTACTTACCGGAGCTGGCAGCGGCATCCGCCCTTGCCAGTGGCCGGACAAACAAAAATCGGATTTTCATCCGTTTCTCATATATCAATGTTTCTTCATTGAACCTCCTCTCTTTTCTCTTCATGGAGAGCGCCCGCCGGCTTATTGCAAGTCGGCGGGCGCTCCCTGTTGTGCGTCCGGCCCCGGGCGGTTGATTCGGAAGTTTCCGTTCCGTTCCCGCCTCCCTTCTGCTATAATGGGGGCAGGAAAAGGGGGAAATGGGATGCTTGTTTTAATCAAAGGGGCCGGGGACCTGGCCACCGGCGTGGCCTGGCGGCTGAAGCAATGCGGCTTTTCCGTCATCTGCACCGAAGCGGCCCGGCCCACCGCTGTGCGGCGGACGGTGGCCTTTTGCCAGGCCGTCTATGACGGGCGCTGCGTTGTGGAGGGGATAACAGCCCGGCTGTGCGCCACCCCCCGGGAGGCCGGGGAGCTGGCGGATTCCGATTGCGTTCCGGTGCTCATCGACCCGGCGTGCAGATGCCGGGAGGCGCTGGAGCCCCATGTGCTGATCGACGCCATCATCGCCAAGCGGAACACGGGAACCGCCATCACCGACGCCCCCAGGGTCATCGCCCTGGGGCCGGGGTTTACGGCAGGGGTGGACTGCCACTGCGTCATAGAGACAAAGCGGGGCCACACCCTTGGCCGCTGCATCTGGCAGGGGTCTGCCATTCCCAATACCGGAGTGCCCGGAAACGTGGGGGGATACACCACCGAGCGGCTGCTGAAAACCCCCTGCGGGGGCCGGTTCCACGGGCTGGCCCGGATCGGGCAGATGGTTTCTGCGGGGCAGACCGTGGCGGAGGTGGAGGGCCAGCCCATCCGGGCTCAGATCACCGGATACCTGCGGGGAATCTTGCAGGATGGGCTCCAGGTGCCCGCCGGCTTCAAGGCGGGGGACATCGACGCCCGCTGTGAGGAGTCCCACTGCTATACCATCTCGGATAAGGCGCTGGCCATTGCCGGGGGCTGTCTGGAGGCAATCCTGCACCCGTGAGGGCGGCTCTCTGTCAGCCTTCCGCGATTTTCCGGGCCACATAGACGCCGCTGGCGGAGGCGTGGGACAGGGAGTGGGTGACGCCGCTGCCGTCCCCGATCACATACAGGCCGGGATAATTGGTCTCCAGGTTTTCGTTGAGCGTGACCTCCATGTTGTAAAACTTCACCTCCACCCCGTAGAGCAGGGTGTCGTCATTGGCGGTGCCGGGGGCGATCTTATCCAGGGCGTAAATCATCTCGATGATGCCGTCCAGAATACGTTTGGGCAGCACCAGGCTCAGGTCGCCGGGAGTGGCCGCCAGGGTGGGGCGGACGGTGCCCTCCTCGATGCGCTTCCGGTTGCTGCGGCGGCCCCGCTCCAGGTCGCCAAAGCGCTGGACAATGACGCCGCCCCCCAGCATATTGGACAGCCGGGCGATGCTCTCGCCGTAGCCGTTGCTGTCCTTAAAGGGCTCGGAAAAATGCTTGGAAACCAGCAGGGCGAAGTTGGTGTTCTCCGTCTTTTTGGCGGGGTCCTCAAAGCTGTGGCCGTTGACGGTGACGATGCCGTTGGTGTTCTCGTTGACCACGATGCCGTTGGGGTTCATGCAGAAGGTGCGGACATTGTCCTCGAACTTCTCTGTGCGATAGACAATTTTGCTCTCATACAGCTTGTCCGTCAGATGGGAGAAGATGACGGCGGGAAGTTCCACCCGGACGCCGATATCCACCCGGTTGGAGCGGGTGGGAATGCCCAGTTCGGAGCAGATCTGCTCCATCCACTTGCTTCCGCTGCGGCCCACAGAGACAACGCACTGGGAGCAGTCGGCGGTCTCCGCGCCGTAGCGGATTCGATAGCCGCCCTCCAGCACCTCAATCCGCCGCACCGGGGTGTTGAAGTAGAAATCCACATGGCCCTTCAGTTCTTCGTAGAGGTTTTCCAGCACCACATAGTTGATATCCGTGCCCAGGTGCCGGACGGAGGCGTCCAGCAGGATCAGCTTATTCTGCATACACAGCTTCTTGAACTCGCTTCCGGCGGTGGAGAACATCCGGGTGTTTTCCCCGCCGTGGGAGACATTGATGCCGTCCACATAGTGCATCAGCTCCAGCGCCTTGGCCTTGCCGATATACTCGTACAGGGTCCCGCCGAAATCGTTGGTGATATTGTACTTGCCGTCGGAGAATGCGCCGGCGCCGCCGAAGCCGTTCATAATCGCGCAGCTTTTGCAGCGGATGCAGGATTTCACCTTGTCGCCGTCGATGGGGCAGTGCCGCTTTTCCAGCCGGGTTCCCGCCTCAAACACGGCGATTTTCAGCTCGGGCTTCTTCTGAACCAGCTCATAGGCGGAGAAGATCCCGCCGGGGCCGGCACCGATGATAATGACATCATACTTCATAGTGTACCTCCTCCTGTTTCGGGCAGCCGCAAAAAAGCAGCTGCCCCATCTGGAAGAACCAGGCCGGTTCAACTGCTTTTGCCGATTGATTCGGAGCTCCCCTTATTCCATGTCCTTCAGCAGGCCGTGCCGTTCGTAGGCGGTCTTGCGGATCACCTTGTTGCGGTCGTCCACAAACACCACGTTGGGGTGATAGTCCTTCAGATCCTCGGGGGACATCTGGGCATAAGCCATAATGATGATCTTGTCGCCGGTACTGACGCAGCGGGCGGCGGCACCGTTCAGGCAGATCATGCCGGAGCCCCGCTCCCCGGCGATGGTATAGGTTTCAAAGCGGCTGCCGTTGTTCACATCCACGATCTGGACTTTTTCATATTCCAGAATCCCGGAGGCGTCCAGCAGATCCTGATCCACGGTGATGGAGCCCACATAGTCCAGCTCCGCCTGCACCACAGTGGCGCGGTGGATTTTTCCCTTGAGCATTTCAACGGTCATGGGTTCAACCCTCCACAATAAAGTTGTCAATCAGGCGGGTTTTGCCAATATAGACCGCCATGGCCACCAGCACCGGCCCCTCGATTTTCTCAACCGGCTGCATATTGATGCCGTTGACGGCGGTTACATAGTCGATCCTTGCCAGCGGCTCTTCGGAGATCAGCCGGGTCATGGCGGAAACCACCTTGCCGGCATCGGTTTCCCCCTTGGCCACCAGCTCCTGCCCCAGGAACACGGCCTTGGACAGGCACAGGGCCGCCTGCCGCTCCTGGGGGCTCAGGTAGGTGTTGCGGGAGGACTTTGCCAGGCCGTCCGCCTCCCGGACGATGGGGCAGCCCACGATCTCGATGCCGTAGGACATATCCCGCACCATGCGGCGGATGATGGCAAGCTGCTGGGCGTCCTTCTGGCCGAAGAAAGCCTTGTCCGGGGTCACAATGTTGAACAGCTTGGCGACCACGGTGCAGACCCCCCGGAAGTGGATGGGGCGGGTTTTCCCGCAGAGCTGCTTGGGCATTTCGTCCAGGATCTCCACATAGGTGTCGGTTTTGCCGTTCCCGTCGGGATACATCTCGTCCACAGAGGGATAAAACACCATGGCGCAGCCGTGCGCCTCCAGCAGGGCGCAGTCGCGCCCGAAATCCCGGGGATAGGATTCCAGATCCTCGTTGGGGCCGAACTGGGTGGGATTGACGAAGTCGGAGGCCACCACCCGGTCACACAGGGACACGGCCTTGTCCACCAGGCTGGCGTGGCCCTCGTGCAGGTAGCCCATGGTGGGCACCAGGCCCACGGTCAGCCCCTGGGCCTTCCATTCCTTTACCTGGGCGCGAACCTCTGCGGCAGTTGTTGCAATAATCATGTCTTTCGTTACCTCACAATGCCCCGGCATTTTTCAGCCGGGAAATCAATATTTTTCGTCCAGAGCGGCCAGGAACTGATCCGGGCAGTCGCTCTTGGCGTAGGTGTGTTCGGGGGCGGGGAACGTCCCGGCCTTGACCTCCCGGTCATAGGCGGCCAGCGCGTCGGTGACAGCGGCGCCGATCTCGGCAAAATGCTTGACGAATTTGGGCTTGAAGTCACCGGACATCCCCAGCATATCCTGAAGCACCAGCACCTGGCCGTCGCAGCCGGCGCCGCCGCCGATGCCAATGGTGATCATGTCCACCTTTTTGGTGACGAGGGCGGCCAGCTTGGGGGGCACGCACTCCAGCACGCACATGAAAGCCCCGGCCTCTTGGACCGCGAAGGCGTCCTCCAGGACCCGGCGGGCGTTTTCCTCCCCCTTGCCCTGCACCTTGAAGCCGCCGAAGATGTTGGCGGACTGGGGGGTCATGCCGATGTGGGCGCAGACGGGGATGCCGGAGCTGACGATGGCCCGGATCTGCTCCGTTACGGCGGCGCCGCCCTCCAGCTTGATGGCGTTGGCGCCGGTTTCCTTAATCAGACGGCCCGCGTTGGCCACCGCCTGCTCCACGGAGACCTGATAGCTCATAAAGGGCATATCCATGATGACGAAGGCGTTGGGGGCCCCCCGCACCACGCTGCGGCCATAGGTGATCATCTCCTCCATGGTGACAGGCAGCGTATCCGCATAGCCCTGCATGGTCATGCCCAGACTGTCCCCCACCAGGATGGTGTTGATGCCGGCGGCGTCTACCAGACGGGCCATAGAGAAGTCGTAGCAGGTCACCTGGGAGATCTTTTCACCGCTGCGCTTCATTTCCGCCAGGGTGTTGATCGTGTTTTTCTTAGTCATAATGCTTGTGCTCCTTCCAACAGATGTTTCATCGGTTCATAGTCCCGCTCCGGGTGCCTCGCCCGGGCCACCTGAACCAGCTTTTCGGATACCACGCGATAGAGGTCGCGCTCCTCCCGGCTTGGGAAGCAGTCCAGATGCTTTGCGACGGTGGCGGTATCGCCCCGCTCCACCGGGCCGGTCAGCGCCTCCGCCGGGCCGGTCTCGATGATATGCTCCAGGTTGCTCCGCATCAGGGGGGACAGGGCTTTCAGCCCCAGCTCCCGGGAAAAGCCGCAGCTTTCCAGCAGATCAAGGCTTTCCTGCACCAGGGCGCACATCAGATTGCTGGAGATGGCGCAGGCCGCGTGGTAGCGGACCTTGTTGGCTCCGGAGATGATCTGCACCGAGGGGCCCAGGGATTCCAGGAGCGCTTTCCACCGGGGGAGGTGGGGGCCGTCCCCCTCCAGGCAAAAAAATGCACCCGGCAGTTCCCGACAGGACAGCCGCTTGCTGCTGATGGGAAACAGCGGATGGATGGAGTAGCCAAAGGCGCCAGTCTCCGCAATGCCGGGGAACCCTTCCCGGGCACTGAGGGCGCCGCTGCAATGGCAGATTTGCTTCCCTGAAAGGTCGAATCCCTTTAATGTCTCAAAGACGGAGGAAATCGTTCCGTCCGGAACAGTCAAAAAGAGCGCGTCACTATCCTGAACCAATGCGTGAAGTTCTCCATACTCTTTTGTGCCGGTAAATAACGCCGCTTCCTGTGCCGATTCTCGATGCCTGCTGTAATAGCCGGTCACCGGAACACCGCCCTGGGCGAAGAACTTGCCCAGGGAGAAGCCTACCTTGCCTGCTCCGATAAATCCAATTTTCATCGTATCACCCTGCCTTTTTCATCAGGTGACGCGGTGCTGTGCCGTTCCGAAGGGCGGAAAAATCAGGGATATGCTTGCTTGGGTACAGTTTCCAGAGGAATACCATCCGCTTGGCGGGCAGGAAGAATCTCATGCCCGCGACTGCGGTTATTGTACCAAACTGTCTTTCAAATGTAAAGGACAATTTAAAAAAAGCGGAAAAATTTCCGGGGGAGCGTCTCCGGGTTACACCTACAACCTATCAGTTGTAACAAAAGCTGACAAAAAATCGTTAGACATTCAGTAGCACAATGGTATAATCTGCCTTATTAGGCAATGTGCATTTTTTGCAGCAACAATCGAATATGAAAAATGGAGGAACTTAAGAATGAAAAAGCTGATTGCCCTGATGATGGCCATGCTGATGCTGATGAGCCTGGCCGCCTGCGGCGGTTCCAGCGACACCAGCGCCGAAACCAGCGCTCCCACCGAGAGCGCCGCCGCCGAGACGCCTGCCGAGGAAACCCCCACCGCAACCCCCGCCGTTGAGAGCACCGCCCCCGAAACCGAGGACGCCGAGCCGGTGGAACTGATCGTCTTTGCTGCGGCCTCTATGACCGAGACGCTGACCGAGCTGGGCGATGCCTATACCGCCGAACACCCGGAAGTGACCATCGTGTATAACTTCGACTCCTCCGGCACCCTGAAAACCCAGATCGAGGAGGGCGCCGACTGCGACATTTTCATCTCCGCAGGCCAGAAGCAGATGAACCAGCTGGACATCACCGC
>CAYSNK010000018.1:0-18197 GCA_964432375.1 uncultured Oscillospiraceae bacterium
CGCTCAAGGGCTGTGTCCGTAAGGGAAATTGCGAAAAAATCACCGGGGCGGCAGCCTTCGCCGGGGATGGCCGCTCATTTCCACTGCCTTTTGGAAATCCCAAGCCGCTTTGCCATGGCTGCATAAAGCTCCTGCTGCCGGGGCAGGCGCTCCCGCTTCGGGTAGCGCCGCCCGTAGCTCTCCCAAAGAAGGCGCAGTTCCTCCGGCTCCACGAAAGGCACCAGCGGCAGGGCAAGGGGCTCCGCCGCCACCAGCCACCAATACTGCACCAGGTTGTCCCCTTTCGTCTTTTCCGACAAAAGGGCCCGCATCCCCCGGGCGGCACAGGCGGCATCCGGCTCCGCCGAAAGCTGCCCGGCCAGCTCCGCCACGGTGCCCTCCACGGCCTTGAAAAATTCCACATGGATCGGGTCCGTTTTCACATCGTTCTGACCGCCGAGGATGGATTTCAGGGAGTTTTTTACCCCGCTCTCCTTGCGGAAAAGCGCGTCGCTGTCCTTCACATAAGCCGCCAGCAGTTCTTCCAGCCGCAGGACGCTGCGTTCTGCGTCAGTTCTGTCCATAGTAGGCGTTGGCCCCGTGTTTCCGGAGGTAATGCTTGTCCAGCAGTTCCTGCTGCATGGGTTCCAGGCCGGGGTTCATCATCCGGGCATGGAATGCCATAAAAGCCACCTCTTCCAGCACCACGGCATTGTGGACGGCGTTTTGCGGATCTGTTCCCCAGGCGAAGGGGCCGTGGGAGTTTACCAGAACAGCGGGCACCTGATCCGGGTCAATGCCGGCCCGGAGAAACGTCTCGATAATGACGTTGCCGGTTTCCAACTCGTACTCCCCGGCAATCTCAGCCGGGGTCATCTTCCGGGTGCAGGGGATCTCTCCGTAGAAATAGTCCCCTTGGGTCGTGCCGTAGGCGGGAATCCCCATACCGGCCTGGGCAAAGGAGGTCGCCCAGCGGGAGTGGGTATGTACCACGCCGCCGAGGTTGGGGAACGCCTTGTACAGCGCCACATGGGTGGGCGTGTCGGAGGAGGGCTTCAGCTCCCCCTCCACCCGGTTGCCGTCCAGGTCAACCACCACCATATCCTCGGCGGTCATTTCCTCATACTCCACGCCGGAGGGCTTGATGACAACCAGGCCCTTTTCCCGGTCGATCCCGGAGACATTTCCCCAGGTGAAGGTGACAAGCCCGTGTTTCGGAAGAAGGAGATTCGCCTCCAGCACTTCTCTTTTCAGTTCTTCCAACATTCTCGATCCCCTCCTTACAGGCTTCTCAGCTTCCAGGCGACGTCGTTGTAGAAGAGCTCTTTCTTCAAAGCCTCTTCTGTGGTATCCTCCGTGATATGGACGCACTCGATCTGCATCATCTCTGCCCAGTCGATCATCATCTGGGCGGAGAGGGCGGTGGTCAGGACTGTATGATGGGCGCCGCCGCATTGAATCCAGCATTTCAGGCCGGTCAGCAGGTCGGGCTTTGCCCGCCACATCACCCGGGCCACCGGCAGGTTCGGCATCTCGTAGATGGGCTTGATGCACTCGATATCCTGGATAATCATGCGCAGGCGGCCTCCCATGTCGATCAGGGAGACAACAATGCCGTCGCCGGCCTTGCCCTCGAACACCAGGCGGGCGGGGTCCTCCCGGTTTCCAATGCCCAGGGGATGCACCTCGATGCGGGGCTGTTCCGCCGCTACCGAGGGGCATACCTCCAGCATGTGGGCGCCCAGGGAAACCTCCCTGCCGGGCTCCAGGTCATAGGTGTAGTCCTCCATAAAGGCCACGCCCTGATCCTCCAGCCCCTCGGCCATGGCTTTCATAATGGCGGTCATGCCGGCGACCTTCCAGTCCCCCTCGCCGCCGTAGCCGTAGCCGTCGGCCATGATATTCTGGGAGGCGATGCCGGGCAGCTGGCGCATCCCATAGAGATCCTGGAAGTTGTTGATAAAGGCCCTGGCGCCCTCCCGATCCAGGATCTTGCGGATCGCCACTTCCTCCAGCGCCTGATAGCGGACAGCCTCCAGGTTATCGGTTGCAAGCTGATAGCGGGAGAGATACTCGTCATACTTGGCCTGAACCTCTTCCTCCGTACACTGCTCCATGACCTCCACCAGATGGCCCACAGGCCAGTAGTCCACCTGCCAGCCCAATTTGATCTCAGTCTCGACCTTGTCGCCCTCTGTGACGGCCACATCCCGCATATTGTCCCCGAAACGGACAACGATCAGCTTCTGGGACACGGCATAGCCCACCGCGGAACGCATCCAACTGCCCAACTCCTTCTGCACCTGGGCGTCCTGCCAATAGCCGGCAACAATTTTCCGGGGCATCCGCATCCTGGCGCCGATGAAGCCATGCTCCCGGTCGCCGTGGGCAGCCTGGTTCAGGTTCATAAAGTCCATGTCGATCTCTTCGTTGGGGATGTTGCGGTTGTACTGGGTGGCAAAGTGGCAATAGGGCTTCTGAAGCAGGTGAAACCCGTGAATCCACATCTTGGAGGGGGAGAAGGTGTGGCACCAGGTCACAACACCGGCGCAGCGTTCCTCCGCGTTGGCCTCCTTGATCACCCGGGTAATCCCGTCGCTGGTGACGCCAATGGCCTTGAACACCAGCTTGCAGGGCAAAAGCCCCCCGCTGTTCATCCGGCTGCACATTTCCTTGGCCCGCTGTTCCACAGTCTCCAGCACCTCGTCCCCATACAGGAACTGGGAGCCTACCACAAACCAAAACTCATACTCTTTCATTGACATTGCTGTTTTCCTCCCAAGCATTTCACAAATATATGATTAAAATACCTCGACTGCCTTTTCCTCCATGGGAAGTCCCTTTTGATAGGCGGAAAGGAACGAATGAAAGCCCGCCACATCTGCCGCCACAGGCTCCAGCCTGGTGCCGCCGGTGGAGGCGAATACCCGATTGGACAGATAATCCTCCAGCGACTCCCCTTCGTCCTTGTTGACCAGGTAGGCGGCCAGCAGCGCCATGCCCCAGGGCCCGCCCTCTCCGGCGGTGGACATGACATAGACCGGGGCATCAATGGCGGCGGCCAGCAGCGCCTGGCCAACGCCGGGGGTCTTGAAGTAGCCGCCGTGTCCGTACATGGCGTCGATCCGGACGTTTTCCCCGGCCAGAATATCCAGGCCCACCTTCAGCGCAGCCAGAGCGGACTGCAAATGGGTGCGCATAAAGTTGGCAAGGGTCAGCTTTGCGTCCGGCTGGCGGACGAACAGGGGCCGCCCCTCGGAAAGGCCGGTGACCGGCTCGCCGGAGTAGTAATTATAGGAAAGCAGGCCGCCGCAGTCGCTCTCCCCCTCCATGGCCTTCCGGAACAGCTTGGTATAGAGCTCGTTATCGGAGACATTCAGCCCAAACATCTGGCCAAATTCCCGAAACAGCCCCACCCAGGCATTGATGTCCGAGGTGCAGTTGTTGCAGTGTACCATCGCCACAGGCTTTCCGGCAGGGGTGGTCACCATGTCGATCTCGGGATAGACCCTGGAAAGGGGCTTTTCCAGCACCACCATGGCAAACACAGAGGTCCCGGCGGAGGTGTTGCCCGTCCGCTGGGCCACCGAGTTGGTGGCGCACATCCCGGTTCCCGCGTCCCCCTCGGGGGGCGCCACAGGGATGCCCGGCTTCAGGGTCCCGGAGGGGTCCAGCAGGGCCGCGCCCTCCGGCGTCAGCACGCCGGCCTCCTCCCCCGCCGTCAGCACACCGGGCAGGATGTCCTCCAGCTTCCAGGGGAACCCATAGGGCGCGATGCGCGCATTGTACTTCTCCAGCATTTCCCTGTCATACCAGTTGGTCGCGCTGTCGATGGGAAACATTCCGGATGCCTCGCCAACGCCCACAACCTTGCGGCCGGTCAGCTTCCAATGGACATAGCCCGCCAGGGTGGTCAGATAGGCAATCTCCCTGACGTGGCTCTCCCCGTTGAGGATGGCCTGATCCAGATGGGCGATGCTCCAGCGCTGGGGAATATTGAACCCAAACAGATCCGTAAGCTGCTCCGCAGCCTGCCCGGTGATGGTGTTGCGCCAGGTGCGAAAGGGCACCAGCAGCTTTTCGTCCTGATCCAGCACGATATAGCCGTGCATCATCGCGGAGAACCCCAGGGCCCCCACCGTGGTCAGCCGGAGGCCATACCGCGCCTTTACATCCGCCGCCAGCTTCGCATAGGCGTCCTGCAATCCGGCCCAGACGTCCTCCAGGGAGTAGGTCCAAATCCCGTTTTCCAGCCGGTTCTCCCAGCCGTGGCTGCCGGAGGCAATGGGGCTGTGATCCGGCCCGATCAGCACGGCCTTGATATTGGTAGAACCGAACTCAATGCCCAGCGCGGTCTTTCCCTCCTGGACAGCGGCCTTGATTTCCTGAATACTCATCCTAATTTACCCTCTCTTTCAGATGAAAAACCCATGCCCTGCGGCGCCACCGGAGAGGAAAGCACTTGACGCATGGGGATTGATTGCGCATCCGCGCCGGCTGCCCCGGCGGGACAGCCGGCCGTCATAGAACTCAGTTTACCGGAAAGCGGCGCTTTCACAGCAAATCCCCCGGTGCGCGGCCAATCACTCACATAGGGAAACTCTGATCCAACCGGCAAGAGCCGACGATTGATTCAGAGGTTCCACAGACACCTTGCACCGGGGGATCGATCAAAGATTACTTGCTCTTACGGGACTTGATCAGCGCGAATACGGACTGCAGCACAATGAAGAAGCAGAGCAGCGCAGCCGTTGCAATGTTTGCCCAGGAGGACAGCAGCTTGCCGTTTGTCTTGACCAGGCTGGAAATCGTACCGTTGATCAGCACGCCGAAGAAGGAGCCGATGACGTTGCCCACGCCGCCGGTCAGCAGCGTGCCGCCGATCACCGAGGACGCGATGGCGTCCATTTCCAGCCCTGTGGCCTGCGAGACCGAGCCGGACATGGTGTTCAGGCAGTAGCAGATGCCGCCCACAGAGCACAGCACAGAGGAGAGCATATAGGCTTTCATCTTGGTTTTTTTCACGTCCAGGCCCATCATGGCCGCAGACTGCTCGCTGCCGCCCACGGCGTAAAGGCTGCGGCCAAACTTGGTGTAGCGCAGCACCAGGAAGATGACCACCAGGACAACCAGGGCAATCACAACGCCCACCCGGATATAGGGGACCTGATAGATGCCCTTTTTATTATAGTAGCCGCCGAAGGGCAGGTTGATCTTGAAGTTTGCCCAGTTGTAGAACAGGCCCTCTGCGGGGACAGACACCTGCTCTGTGCAGATCACGGCGGTCATGCCGCGGGCAAAGAACATCCCCGCCATGGAGACGATAAAGGGCTGAATCTCCAGATAACCCACGCAGAAGCCCTGGACAACGCCGAATACCACGCCGATCACCAGAACCAGCACGCACAGCAGGATGGGGTTCATCCCCCAGCGATCCATGCCAACGGCCAGGAACATACAGTCCATGGCGATCAGGGCGCCCACGGAGATGTCAATGCCGCCGGTCAGCATCACGCAGGTCATGCCGCAGGCCACGCAGATCAGGCCGGCGTTGTTGATCAGGATATTCAAAAAGGTTTGCAGATGGGGGAAGCCCTTATCCGAATAAACCGCGCAGCCGATGGCATACATCACAATGAACAGGACGATTGTGATCAGAAGCAGCAGCGTATTGCTGTTGATCTGTCTCTTTTTCTTCAAAGCATTTTTCGGTTCGCTCATGCCTTAGCCGCCTCCTTTTCTCCCTTAGCGGCGCGCTTGGCTTTCAGGCCGGCGATATAAGCCTTAAAGGGCGGCGCCTGAATAACGACAATCACCAGGACAATGATCGCCTTGAACACCGGGGCCTGGGCAGTCTGAACGCCCAGGTTATACAGGGTTGTGGTGATTGCCTGGATGGTATAGGCGCCGATAATGGAGCCTGCCAGGTTAAACTTGCCGCCGCCCAAGCTGTTGCCGCCCAGGGCAACCGCCAGAATCGCGTCCATCTCATAGTTCAGGCCGATGTTGTTCGTATCGGCGGAGGTGATCCGGGAGGAGGCCACCAGGCCGGCGATGCCGGCGCACAGGCCGCAGAGAACATAGCACAGGAAGATGATGCGCTGGGAATTCAGGCCGGCTATGCGGGAGGCCCTGCGGTTGATGCCCACAGACTGGATATACATCCCCATGGCCGTCTTTTTCAGCACCAGGGAAACGATCACAATACAGATCGCGGCGATAATAATGGGAGTGGGGATGGGGCCCACATAGCTGCCGAAGATGCCGAAGGAGGGCTCCCGGACGTAGACGATCATATTGTTGCAGAAGAGAAGCCCGATTGCCCTGGCCGCGACGTATAAGATCAGCGTTGCCACCATGGGCTGGATATTCAGATAGGCCACCAGAGCGCCGTTGAACGCGCCGCAGATGCAGCCCATCAGCAGGCATCCCAGCACACCCACCACCAGGGGCATTGCCAGCTCACTGGTAGAGGTCACGCCATAGCCCGCCAGCAGCATACAGCAGAAGCCGGAGGACATTGCCATAACCGAGCCGACGGAGATATCCGTACCGGCGGAGCTGGAAACCACCAGCGTCATGCCGATTGCCAGGATCGCAATCTCACTGCCCCGGTTCAGGACGTCGATCAGACGGCCATAGAGCAGGCCGTTCCGGATGGAAACCGTAAAGAAGCTCAAGGCGAACTTGCCGGAGGCCGCGTCCGCGATGATATTCACCAGCATAACCAGAATGACGCAGAACAGCGGCAGGAACAACTGCATCTTCGTCAGTTTTTTCAATTTACTCATTCCTGGTCACCTCCACCTGCAATGGCTGCCATGACCCGCTCCTGGGTCAGCTCGCCGTCCAGTTCCCCAACCTTCGCACCGTCCCGCAGAACCGCCATACGGTTGCAGGTGCGGAGCATTTCCTCGATCTCGGAGGAGATAAAGATCACGCTCTTCCCCTGCTCGGCCAACTGGACAACCAGCTTCTGGATTTCCGTCTTGGTTCCCACGTCAATTCCTCGGGTGGGTTCGTCCAGAATGAGGAAGTCCGGGTTGGTCGCCAGCCAGCGGCCCAGGATCACCTTTTGCTGGTTGCCGCCGGAAAGCTGCTTGATCAGCGTTTCCTTGGAAGCGGTTTTGATCTGAAGCATTTCGATGTACTGATCCGCCAGCTTCTCCTGCTCGGCCCGGGAAATGAGGCGGGTCATTCCCCGCTTTGCCTGCAAAGCCAGGATAATGTTTTCACGGACGGACAGATCTCCGATAATGCCCTCCGCTTTCCGGTCGTCCGGCAACATTCCCATGCCAAGATTCATCGCGTCAATCGGCGCGTTGATCCTGACCTCCTTGCCGCTGACCTTCAGGGTACCGGTCTGCGCTTTATCCGCGCCGTAAATGGTCCGGGCCAGTTCGCTCCGGCCGGAGCCCAGCAGCCCGGTCAGGCCAATGACCTCGCCCTTGCGAATGTCCAGGTCAAAGGGCTTGATCGTGCCCTTATGACTCAGGCCCCTCGCCTCGATCATCATTTCCGCGTTAGAGAGATCCGTGCTGCCCTCCGGCTTAATGGCGGCCAAATCGTCAAAGTCCTTGCCCATCATGGCGGCCACCAGCTTCACCCGGGGCAGGTCGGCGATCATGTATTCGCCCACCAGCTGGCCGTTTCTCAGGACGGTGATGCGGTCACAGATGGCGTAGACCTGCTCCAGGAAGTGGGTGACAAAGACGATGGACACCCCCTGATCTCTCAGGCGGCGCATCAGAACGAACAGCTTTTCCACCTCGTTGTCGTCCAGAGAGGAAGTGGGCTCGTCCAGGATCAGAACCTTGCAGTCCATATCCACCGCCCGGGCAATCGCGATCATCTGCTGCATGGCCAGGGAGTAGTTCTCCAAATTCTGGGTCACATCCAGGTCAATGTCCAGTTCCTTCATAATACGCTGGGCGCCCTTGACCATGGCCTTGCGGTCAATGGTGTGCAGCTTGGTCAGCGGCTCCCGGCCAATGTACAGGTTCTCCGCCACGCTCAGGTTGGGGCACAGATTGACCTCCTGATACACGGTGGAAATGCCCTTTTTCTGCGCGTCCAGCGTGCTGTGGTTGCGAACAGGGCCTTCTATGCCCTCTACCCGAATCTCACCGGCTTCAAAATTGTTGATTCCGGTCAGGCACTTGATCAGAGTGGATTTGCCTGCGCCGTTTTCACCCATCAGCGCGTGGACTTCGCCCTTTCTCAGGGTCAGATCCACGTTGTCAAGCGCCTTGACGCCAGGGAATGTCATGGAAATCCCCCGCATCGTCAAAACTATGTTTTCTTCCATTTGCGAATCCCCTTTCTTCCTCAGTATCAACGGACAAACGCCGGACACGCCCGGCCCTTGTCCCTAAGGAACCACTGAATCAAACGCCTGCGGCTCTGGAAGGCGGTTTTTTGCCCCCGGAAATGCGTTGCCCGCAAAGGATTCCACTTCCGGCGCAAACTCCCTCGCAGCGCTGCGGCGGAAATCTTTGCGGAAATAGGAAAACCTCCCTCCCGCCGGGGAGGGAGGTTCCCTGGTAATGAGTTATATCAGGCACAGGGATTCCATGCCAATGTCACTCAATGAACCTTACTTGATACTGAACTTAATACTGAGCCTCAATGATCTCGTCGGTTACAACGGTCACGGTGTTTTCAACGCCGTTCACCTCGAAGGTGGAAACCGTGTCGTCATAGGTGTACCAATGCTCTTCCATGTAGACTTCCTGTTCGGGAGTCTCGCCGGCCTGGAGCTGCGCGATGACATCCGCCACAAAGGGAGCAGCCAGGGGGTTGCACTCGAAGTCAGCATTGATCTTGCCGGCCTGAACCTGCTGCAGGCCAGCGGTGCAGGCGTCGAAGGAGATCAGGATGACATCGCCGTCCACGCCATAGGTGACGCCGGCGTTGTCCATAGCGGTCATGGCGCCAAACGCCTCGTTATCGTTCTGGCAAACGACCACATTGAACTGATCCGCATAGCTCTTGCAGTAGGATTCCATGACCTCCTGGCCGCCGGACTCGGTGAAGTCGCCGTCCTGGGAGTCGATGATGTTCCAGCCATACTTGGCAGCGATCTCGTTGAAGCCTTCGGTACGGCCCAGAGCAGCGGAGGAACCGGTGGTGCCTTCGATCACCAGAGCGTTCACCTCGGTGATGCCCTTGGCCTCCACATAAGCGGCCAGCCACTCACCTGCGGCCAGGCCCTCGTTGGTGAAGTCGGAGCCGACCCACGCCGCATAGTTGGTGGAGTCGTCGATGGTACGGTCGATTACGATGACGGGAATGCCGGCCTCATCGCACTCGGTCAGAACGGTATCCCAGCCGGTGGCAACGATGGGGTCAATGATGATGTAGTCAACTTCCTGCTGAATGAAGTTACGGACGGCCTCCAGCTGGGCGGCGGAGTCCTGATCGCAGTCGATGAAGATCAGGTCATAGCCGTTTTCCTCGCTGAACACGTCCTGGCAGGACTTGGTGGAAGCGGTGCGCCAGTCAGACTCGTGGCCAACCTGTGCAAAGCCGATGGTGATCAGTTCGCCGTCGGCGGCATCTTCGCTGGGGGCAATGCTATCTGCCGCTTCTTCAACGGAGCCCGCGGTTTCCACAGAGGAGGACTCTGCGGGAGCGCTGCTGGATTCGGTGTCAGAAGAGCCGCCGCAGGCAGCCAAGGACAGGGTCATCGCCAAAGCCATGACCAGCGCAAGAAACTTTTTCATGGTTCATCTCTCCTTACATAAATTATTCATTTCCTACTCTCAAACAGGCTGCCGCCCGTTTGTTCTTACTCATTTTATTCTTTTCCTCAGAAATAGTCAATACTTGTATCTGTGCAAATTTCATTTTCTACAATTATAACAATACAAATTATTATTTCATTCTCTAAAAAAGAAAGACAAATCCAGAAAAAGTTTCCATTTTCCCGTTTTCTATGACATTATTCCACTTTTTTCTCCTGTTTTTTCCTCGGATTCCCGGGTATTTTCCCCGTTCTTTCTTCGTCATTTTTACGAAAATCAATCGAGAGCCATTTCCGATTTCGGCGATTTTATAAGATTTTCCTCCGTCCGGCCGGTCAGTTTCCAAGCCTTGATTTTTCCAGAGTGCCTGCTATAATGTAATTTGTACAGACATTTTTATTTTTCCTCGACATTTTCAATACAAATAGGCAAGCGGACAGCGGAGGGAAACTATGACGCCAAAATATATTCAGATTTCAGACCAGCTTCGGGACGCGATCCACGCCGGGGACTTTAACGCCGGCCGGCTTCTCCCAACGGAGCAGCAGCTCACCCAACGGTTTTGCGTCAGCCGCCAGACGATCCGGCAGGCGCTGTCTGTTCTGGTCAAGGAGGGGCTGATCGAGAAGCGCCAGGGCAGCGGCTCCCGCCTGACCGACCTGGGCCTGAATTCGTTTCGCACCCTGTGCAATATCGCCGTTGTGACCACCTATATCAGCGACTACATTTTCCCCTCCATCCTTCGGGCCGCCCAGGATGTCCTGTCCCGCAATAGCTGCTCCCTGCAGCTGTTTGACACCCAAAACCAGGTGATCTGTGAGCGCGACGTGCTGAAAAGCCTGCTGTCCCACCCGGTGGACGGAATCCTGGTAGAGGGGACGAAAACCGCCCTGCCCAATCCGAATTTAGACCTCTATGATAAGCTGCGGAGGAAGAAGATCCCCATGGTTTTTTTCAACGGGATCTACCCTGCCCTCTCCGATGCGGTTTCTGTCCTGGATGATAACTACGGCGGCGGCTACCAGCTTGTGGAATATCTCCTGGGGCTGGGCCACCGGCAGATTGCGGGCATCTTCAAGGGGGATGATATACAGGGGATCGAGCGTTATCACGGGTTTATCTCCGCCCTCCGGGATAAGAACGCGCTGACCGAACGCCTGACTGTATTCTGGTACACCACGGAAAGCCGCAGGACCATCCTGAACCCGGACATTGTGAATCAGCTCAAGGGGTGTACCGCAGTTGTCTGTTATAATGATATGGCAGCCTTTTTCCTGATCGACCTGCTGACCAAGGCAGGGGTGCGGATTCCCCAGGAAATGGCCGTGGTCAGCTTTGACGACAGCTATTACAGTGAGCTTTCCCCGATCAAAATCAC
Organism: uncultured Oscillospiraceae bacterium; assembly: GCA_964432375.1. Classification (GTDB taxonomy): domain Bacteria; phylum Bacillota; class Clostridia; order Oscillospirales; family Oscillospiraceae; genus JAJQBJ01. The sequence continues at coordinate 11,104 of CAYSNK010000018.1, forward strand.
CTCCCTCTCCCATGGCGAGGAAAATGTGGGCCGCCTTGCCGCCCAAAAGCTGATGGCGTTGATCAACAGCCACGGGGATTCGGACAGCGTCCGGTCCGAGGTGGTGCCCTGGACGCTGAAAATCCGAAACAGCAGCGAGGAGCTTCCCCCTGCGGAGTGATCCCGGGGATTCCCCCCCCTCTGAACAATAATCTTTCCGAACCATAAAACAAAGGAAGGTCTGATTCAAGCGCCAAAGGCGCGCTTGGTCAGACCTTCCTGTTATGCGGCAAACGCATTGGGACGCTATAACCTGACTATACGGGCACCCGGATGGACTGCACCGGGCAGGCTTCCACGCACTTATGACAGCCGATGCACTTTTGGTAGTCGATCCGCGCCACGTTGCCGTTGATAAAGACCGCCCCCTGGGGGCAGACTCGCTGGCATTTCCCGCAGCCCAGGCAGCCTGCGGTGCAGTCCCTGCGGGTATCCACCCCTTTTTTGTGGTTGGAGCACATGACCACGGGCATGGCGTGCTCCTTGCCCTCAGAGGCCGCCGGCTCATAGAGGAAAATGATTTTCTTGGGGCAGACCGCTTTGCAGCGGCCGCAGCCGGTGCATTTTTCCGGGTTTACATGGGCCACCCCGTTGACAATGGAGATCGCCTCGAAGGGACAGGCCCGGGCGCAGTCGCCATAGCCAAGGCAGCCGAAGGGACAGGAGGAATCCCCGTTATATAGCACGTTGCAGGCCACACAGGTGCGGATGCCCATATAGTCATACCGCTTTTTCGTATGGGCCAAGTCCCCCCGGCAGGCCACCATCGCCTTGTATTCCGTGGCGGCGCCGGCCTCCACTCCCATAATCGCGGCGATTTTTTCGGCGGCGGCGGCGCCTCCGGCGGAGCACAGGTTCACCGGCGCGCCCTTTGTCACCACAGCCTTGGCGTAGGCGGAGCAGCCCGCATAGCCGCAGCCGCCGCAGTTGGCGCCGGGCAGGATCATCTCGATCTCCTTGGCAGTTTCGTCCTCAGTGACGGCAAAGACCTTTGCCGCCGCCACCAGAAGCACCCCGCCGAGCAGCCCCACGCAGCAGATAATCAGGAGGGCAATCAAAATCGGATTCATCTCATTCCCTCCTCACGCGCCGAATATATTCTCGATGATCCCGCCGAAGCCGGTAAAGCTCAGGGCAACGATGGCGGCGGACACCAGGGTGATGGGCAGCCCCTCGAAGCACTTGGGCGGCTTGGCCTCCTCCACCCTGCCCCGGACGATGGAGAACAGCACCATGGAGAGCATAAAGCCCAGCCCCGCGCCCAGGGCGCAAACCAGGCTCTCCAGATAAGTATATCCCTCGTCGATGTTCAGGATGGTGACGCCCAGCACCGCGCAGTTGGTGGTGATCAGGGGCAGGTACACCCCCAGGGACACATACAGGGGCGGGATAAATTTTTTCAGAAAGAGCTCCAATAGCTGCACCAGAGTTGCGATAATCAGAATAAAGAGGATGGTTTGCAGATAGGCCAGATTCCACTTTTCCAGAAGCTGCTCCACCGGCCAGGTCGCGGCCGTGGCAAGCACCATGACCACCGTCACCGCGCAGCTCATGCCAAAGGCGGAATCCATCCGTTTGGACACGCCCAGGAACGGGCAGATGCCCAAAAACTTCACCAGCACATAGTTATTCACCAAAATCATGCTGAAAAAGATTGCCGCCAATTTTGCCGCCATTTAAACTCCCTCCTTTTCGTCACAGCTTCCGCCGCACTGATCCGCTGCGGGGCAGCCCTCGCAGCCGGCTTCCCGTTTCCGGCGGTTCCCGGTCTTTTCCTCCAAAAAGATGACTGCGGCCATCAGCACGCCGAACACGAAGAAGCCTCCCGCCGGGGTGATGAACAGGGTCATGGGGTCCAAGGGGATGTGCAGATCCAGTCCGAAAAGGGTCCCGCTGCCAAAGACCTCGCGGATCGCCCCCATCACCACCAGGGTCAGGGTGAAGCCCAGGCCCATGCCCAGGCCGTCTAACGCGGAATCAAAGACCTTGTTTTTGGAGGCAAACATCTCCGCCCGGCCCAAAATAATGCAGTTTACCACGATCAGGGGCAAATAAACCCCCAGGGAGTCGTTCAGCGAGGGGAGGAATGCCTGCACCAGCATCATCAGCACCGTGACAAAGGCCGCGATAATGGTGATATAGGAGGGCAGCCGGACTGTGGAGGGGATCACCTTCCGCAGAGCGGAGATGGCAATGCCCGAACAGATCAGGACAAAGGTGGCGGAAAGTCCCATGCCCAGGCCGTTCAGCGCCGAAGTGGTCACCGCAAGGGTGGGGCAGGTGCCCAATACCAGCCGGAGCGAGGGGTTTTCCTTTATGATCCCGTTGGTTACAATGGATAATTTACTTTTCTCTTCCGCCATATCAGTTTGCCTCCTTCCTCAATGCCTGATACGCTTCAATCGCCAGATTGACCGCCTTGACCGCCGCCTTGGAGGAAATCGTCGCCCCGGTGACGGCGTCTATCCCATCTATGGTAAGCTCCTCCGCCGGCAATCCGGCAAACTGGTCATAGAAGGAGCTCTCCGTCACCCGCTGTCCGAGGCCGGGAGTCTCATCATTGGACATCATGATCACCCGCAGGATATTGCCCTCCTCATCGAAGCTCACCGCTGCGGGCACATCGCCGCCGTAACCCTTGGCGGAGGCCGTGATCACATAGCCGGCCCCGTTATCGGCCTTCAGCACGGCGGACACTCCCTCCACCTCGCAGTCCAAAGCGGTAAAGGAATCCGCCTCCGGCAGGACGGCAAAATAGGTGGCGTTGTTTGCCGCCTCCTGATTTGCCGCGATCACCGGGGCCGTTACCTGGTTCAGGACGGAAAGGATGGCGCCCGCCACCAGGCAAATCACCAGCAGGACGGCCACCGGCTTCAGATACTGCTTATAAGCACTCATTTCTTCGATTCGCCTCCAATCGGGACCCGGCGGGTATGCTCATTGATAAAGGGAACCACCAGATTCATCAGCAAAATGGAGTAGCTGACCCCCTCGTTCATATTGCCCCAGAAGCGGATCACGCAGGTGAGCACCCCCAGCCCCAGGGCGAAGATGATCTTCCCTTTCCGGGTGAAGGGGGAGGTGGTGTAATCCGTGGCCATAAAGATCGCGCCCAGCAGCAGGCCGCCGGAGAGGATCTGCCCCAGCACATTCTGACCGCACAGGGCGGAAAACACCGCCACGGTCCCCACATAGACCAGGGGAATGGTGATTTCGATGGTATGGGTCACCAGCAGCCAAATCAGCCCCAGCAGCAGCGCCAGGGCGCAGGTTTCTCCCAGGGTGCCGCCGTGGGTGCCCAGAAACAGATCCAGCAGAGGAATCCCGTCGGCATTGGCGGCCAGAGGGGTGGCGGAGGAGAGGGCGTCGCAGGGGATCAGCGCCTTGGGATAAGTAAAATCGGTCATGCGGGCGGTGAAGGAAACCGCCAGCACAATGCGGCCCACAATGGCGGGATTGGCGAAATTCCGCCCCAGCCCGCCGAACAGCTCCTTGACCAGGATGATGGCGACGAAGGCGCCGATCACCGGGATGTAGAGGGGGATCGACACCGGCAGGTTGTAGGCCAGCAGCAGCCCGGTGACAATCGCGGAAAAATCCCCCACCGTATTTATATAGTGGCGGCACCGGCACCAAAGGTATTCAAAGAGGACGGAGGCGGCAACCGTGGTCCCCACCACCAGCAGAGCCCGGAAGCCAAAGATGATCACCGAAGCCACCAGAGACGGCATCAGGGCAATGACCACATTCCTCATAATGGAGGTGATGGAATCCTTGGTGTGGATGTGCGGGCAGGCGGAAACCCGCAGATGGCTGGTTTGCTTATCCATCAGCTTTTCCCCCTTTTCATCGACGTTTTCAGAAAGCTCTTGGCCAGCGTGGTGGTCTGGGTCAGGGGCCGGTGGGCGGGGCACACATAGCTGCAGGTCCCGCAGCCGATGCACAGATCCGCCATCAGCGCGTCCAGGCGCTCCGCGTCAAAATTCTTATAGGCGTTCCGAATATCCACCGGGGAAAGCCCGGCGGGGCAGGCATTGACGCATCTGCCGCACCGCATACAGTGGCCCACAGGCAGGTTCTGGCTGGAGTGGTCGGTAAAGGCCAGGAGGCCGTTGTTCTGGCGGGTGATGGGATAGTTCACATCCATCTGGGCGGCGCCCATCATGGGGCCGCCGATCAGCACCTTTTTCGGTTCCTCTACCGTCCCGCAAAAGGCCAGGACATCGGCAATGGGGGTGCCGATGACCGTTTCCACATTCTGGGGCCGCGCAATCGCGTCCCCGGAAACGGTCAGCCGCTTCGTGGTCAGGGGCATCCCCGTCCGCAAAAACTTGCCGATGGAACTTACCGTGGTCACATTCAGCATAATCACCCCCACCGTGGTATGCCTGGCCCCTCTCGCAACCACCCGCCCGGTGGCGTTTTTAATCAGGATGTTTTGCGCGCCCTGGGGGTAGCGGCTTTCCAGCACCGTGACCTCCACCTCCGGGTCCTCCCGGGTCAGCTCCTGCATCCTGGCAATCGCCATAGGCTTGTTGTCCTCAATGCAGATCTGGCATTTCGGGATTCCCAGCCACTTGAGGCAGGCGTGGACCCCCTCCAGGATGGTATCCGAGCACTCCAGCAGCTCCCGGTTATCCGTGGTCAGATAGGGCTCGCACTCCGCGCCGTTGATCAGCAGGGTGTCGATCTCGTCCAGATTCTTAGGGTGAACCTTTAGATCCGTGGGGAACCCGGCGCCGCCCAGACCCACAATGCCGCTGTGCTCCAGCGCGGCCAGGAACGATGCCTGATCGGTGACGACGGGCGGCCGGATGGATGGGTCCGGGGTTTGCAGGCCGTCCGGCTGGATGATGACGACCCGCTCCGGATTGCCCGCCTTATACAGGATGTTCTCCACCACCTTGACCGTGCCGGAAACGCTGGAATAAATGTGCATACTCATGGCGCTGGGCGCCTTGCCCACCAGGGTACCCACATAAACCTTGTCCCCCTTTTTGACCACAGGGTCGCAGGGGGCGCCAACGTGCTGGCTCATGGTGAGGATCACCTGCTCCGGAAGCGGCATCCTGACAGTTTCCAGCGCGGCGGTGTCTTTCTTATGGGGCACATTGACGCCGGGCGTGGCCTGCCATAGAGATTGTAAACGAAACACAGCGTTTCCCTCCCGATGATGCGTATTGCTTGATAGTGTAAATGATACCAGAAGGCCCTGTCCTTTGAAATGGCATTGCCCATAATGCGCAAGGGCTTCTTTGTGTTTTTTGACAAAAAATGTGAACGGCAAATTGATTTGCCGTTCACGGAATGTTGAATTGGCGCCGGTGAGTTACGGGATGGAATCAGCGCTTCTCGGGAGCCGTATAGTTTGCGAATTTATCCAGCATCTTTCTGGGGTCCTGGTGCTCGCGCTCGAAGCGGGGGCACTTCTCGTAGCCGGGGATGCCGGCCAGATACTTGGCGATGCCCTTCAGCTCTTCCAGCGGATAGCGCTGCATCATGCAGATCGTCTCCATCAGGGGGGAGCCGCCGCCGTGGACGCCAGCCACAGCCTGGGCAGCCTCGAAGGAGTCGCACAGCTTGTTCTCCATCATGCGCATGACGCGATGGGTATTCTCGGGGGTCCAGGCGGGATTGCGCTGGATGTACTTGTTGCAGAGCTCTGCGGTCTCGGGGGCAAAATAGCTCTCCTCGGTGGGCAGGGAGGCGCAGATGCCGCCGGTGAGGTCGGCCAAAGTCTCGTACTCATGGTAGATGTTGTGCCCGGCCAGGCGGCGGCCCGCATTGGTCAGGATCTCGTCCGGCACCTGCTGGCCGGAGGGGAAGGTCACGCTGCGGTAAGCGGAGCACTGACCGGCGGCGAACACCAGCTCGGCGGTCTGGATGATGTCGCAGAGCTTGTCGCGGACATGGGACTCCTTGGCGATGTCGTTGACCTCGGCAACCAGGGCGGCCTGGGACGCGATCACCTCGGAGACAGCGGTCTTGCAGCCGGTGTAGGAATGGCGATGATAGTGGGCAAACATCAGGGCCAGATAGCCCGCATACTGGCAGACGCCGGGGTTATCCCGGCCATTCAGGAACACCCGCTCGTTGGGGACAAAGACATCGTTGAAGATGGTCAGGGACTCAACATCGCCGATATGGGCATAGGGCGCGTCGATGTGCGTCCTCTTGTGATGCTGGCCGGGGCAGGCCATCAGCATGACGCCGGGCCAGTCTGCGGGCAGCGCGAAGGACAGTGCATAGTCCTCATCGCCGGGGCCCATGAACTTGGTGGGGTTGACAATGATCTCGTCCACATAGGGGGCGCAGGAATTGCAGACCTTCGCGCCCCGGACGATGATGCCCTTGCAGGGCTTGCCGTCCAGTCCGATGCCGTCCACATCCGTCTCAACGACATGGACAAACTGATCCTTGTCCGGCTGCATGGAAGCTCTCTTATACTTCTTGTTGCGGGAGCCCTTCACGTCGGTCTGGGCGCAGTTGCAGATCAGGTCGTTCTCCTGACAGTACCGCAGGTATTTCAGGAATCTCTGGTGGTACTCCGTGCCGCAGGCTTTGTCGCAGTCATAGGAGACGGAGAAGATGGCGTTCAGCGCATCGGAGCCCATGCAGCGCTGCATACAGCCGCCCACCCGGTGGCAGATCAGGCGGGTCATCAGCTGCTTTTTCAGCAGGTCGTCCACGGAATGATGGATATGGGTGGAGCGGTTGATGATTGCCCCCTCGATGCCGGGGGTGGTGGAGGCCACGGTGCAGACATCCGCGTAGTCGGGGTCATTTGCGGTGTCATAGCACTGCTTCATCACATAGGTGCCGCCGACGATCCAGTCGGCCAGGTCCCGCTCGGCGCCCTCCTTGCCGTTGGAGCGGTCAACCTTTTTGCCATGGAGATAGACGTTTGGCTTCATCGCCAGAAGTCTCTGCTTGTAGGACTCATAATTGCCCACATAGTTTGCAACTGCCATTTTAAAACATCCTTTCTTTTGCTTGAATTTGAACGGGATGCCTCCCGAAGCTCACAGTTTATCAATGAAGGAAGCTCTGGATCA
>CAYSNK010000019.1:0-15229 GCA_964432375.1 uncultured Oscillospiraceae bacterium
ACGGCTTTACCATCACGCTGGCCGACGGCTCGGTGCTGGCACAAGACTGATTTTGTTGAAAAGAGGGTGGTAAAATCCCCTGCCGGAACAGGAAGATTCCTGTCCCGGCAGGGGATTATCTTTTTCCGGCGCTTGCCCGGAGGCGGGAACCGGCTGACGGGCTTTTTACCTGGCAGCCTTCGCTTTTCTCTGATGCAGGATGGTCTGAACGCCCTCAACGGCCAGCACCACAGCCAGGATCACCAGCAGGATACCCAGGATGGCCTGGACATAGGGGCCCCAGTCGGCGCCGCCCGCAGTGATTTTGCCCACCTGCTCCACCGTGTTGATGACCAGGGAGCTGATCGTCACCACCAGCATAAAGGCCATGGGGATCAGGAACATCCGGTTGTTCTTGCCGATGTTGCCAAGCCAGGTGGCCACGGCCAAAAGGCCCAGGGCGGCCAGGAGCTGGTTGGCCGAGCCAAACAGCGCCCAGATCTTTTCATACCCGTTCAGGCCCAGCAGGACGCCCAGCACAACCGTGATAATGGTGGCGACATACATATTGGAGAAGAACTTCTTCGGGCCGGTGACGTTTTCAACCGTTTCTCCGGCGGAACTGTCGATCCAGAACTCCTGGAACATGAAGCGCGCCAGGCGGGTGGCCGTATCCAGAGAGGTCAGGCAGAAGGAGGAATAGGTCAGCACCAGCAGGGTATACAGCACGTTGTACAGAGCCCCCTGGCTGGGGTCCAGCATGATGGCGATTCCGCCGCCGAACAGCGCGGTGGCGCCGGACAGGGCGGCGTCGGGGTTCGCGGCGTTCCAGTTGCGGGCGGCAGCCACGGCGCAGATCACCAGCAGGGCCAGTACGCACTCCAGAAGCATTCCGCCGTAGGCGATGGGCTTCGCATCGGTTTCCTTGTTCAGCTGCTTGGAGGTGGTGCCGGAGGAAACCAGGGAGTGGAAGCCGGAAATCGCGCCGCAGGCGATGGTGGTAAACAGCACCGGGAACACGGGCTTCGTGCAGTCCGCGCCCTGGATCACGGGGACATTTTCCAATGAGGGGTGGCCCACGAACACCGCCACCACAGCCAACGCCAGCATTGCGTACAGCAGGAAGGAGGACAGATAATCACGGGGCTGCAGCAAGATCCACACAGGGGTGATGGAGGCCACCAGGATGTACACACCGCAGATCCACATCCAGGCGGTGGAGGACAGGTAGAAGGGGTGGAAGTTCATGCCGATGGCGATGATGACCACAATGGCCACAATGCCGATCACCGAGGAAACGCCCAGGGAGACGTTCCGGCGGTAGACCAGGAACCCAAAGACGATTGCGATCAAGATGAACAGCAGGGAAACCATGGCGACCCGGGCATTGGCGGCGGAGGCGGCGTAGTCAACGGCGCCGGCCTCATCGAAGGTGGCCTTGAAGGTGCTGGCAACGATGGACGCGAAGGCGGCCACCACCAGGATCAGGGTCAGGTACGCGAAGATGATAAACAGGCGCTTTGCGCGGCGGGACATATTGACGGAAATGATTTCGCCGATTGACTTTCCCCCGTGGCGGACGGAGGCGAAAAGGGCGCCGAAGTCATGTACGCCGCCGAAAAACACGCCGCCAACCACGATCCACAGGGCGCAGGCCAGCCAAAGCCGAAGCCGATGGCGTTAATGGGGCCGGTAATGGGGCCGGCTCCGGCGATGGAGGAGAAGTGGTGGCCCATCAATACCGGCGCCTTCGCCGGCACATAGTCCACGCCATCCTCCATGGTGTGGGCGGGGGTTTCCTCCTTGTTTTCACCAACGCCCCACTGCTTGCACAGATAACGGCCATAAAAGAGGTAGCCGCAAAGCAGGCAGGCAACGCCGATGATCAGAAGAACTAGACCATTCATTCCAATAAACTCTCCTTTCAATTCTCTCTCCGGAGCGAAAAGTTCTGCTCCAGCAGTTTCCGGGCTTCTTTCCCGGCTGGATTGGAAAAGAAGCGATGGGTGGAACATTCCATTGCCGCTATATGGTACTCCATCCAGCCATGGAGAGCCAGCCGAAAATTTTTGCGGAACCGGGTCTTGCGGAGGAGCTTCCCGGCGTCCGGTTCGATCCGCTCCGCCAGGATCACCAGGGTCACGATTGAGGACATGTGCTCTTTGCAGGGGTGGATGCGGGACAGGCCATGCTCCCGCGTCAGGTCGATCTGCCTGCGGAGATCCTCCTCCGTCAGGAGATCCGTCAGATAGAAATAGACGTATTCATGGTTTTCCACCGCGCTCAGGACGTGCTTCTTGCTGAGCAGGTAGTTTTCGTCCCTGAGATAATAAACCGCCCCCGCCGGGAAGGTGCGCTCCCCCACCCGGACGTTCCGTTCAATATCATAGTGGTGGGAATAGGCCCTGAGCAGACGCTCAAGACATTCCTCCCGTGTCATGTCCATAGAAGCACCCCATTCTCGCCCCGCCCGGGCAGCGCGCTCTGTTCTGCCTTTGCCGCATTAAAGTGATTATACGCCCTTGTTTATGATTTGTTAAGAGAAAAAATGGATTTTGTTAATTTTTTGTGAACAGGGCTATAAAAATTGGGGGTTTTCCGCCTGGAAAATTGTGCATTTTTACAAAAACATCGGTCAAAGGAGAAAGACGGAGGGAATTTTCCCGCGTTTTGCGGATCGGGGGCGCGAGCCGGGCGCCGCAGCAATTCCCCACGCCGGGCAGATCGGCGGAACGGGAACCTGCCTTTGGGTTGTGACCATCACGCGCAATTATTGCTTGACATCAAAACCGGGTACATTATAATGAACATAACTCCAACGAGTTCCCAAAACTGAATAGGATAATTTTCGAGCACAGGTGATCTAATGGGGGAGGCTCCTATGACGCCTGCGCCTGAGCGCCGGGCAGCTTGCCCGGGGCGCTCACAGGGCCGTATTGGAAACGGTACGACCTTCCATTGTGAAAAGAAGATTGCTGTAAAACCCTGACCACTGTTTGAAGGCAAAACGGTGGTGTCTTTATTATGGGGTGTTTTTTCGCTTGTTTCCCGCATTCTTCTTGGAATGTGGGATTCCTTTTTATTTTTATGGAGTCCGTTTTCTATGAAGCATCAGCAGCCCCCTCAAAAAAATAAGATCCATCTCCGCCCGTCCCAGTCGGAGCGGGAGACCCAGCGGTTCCGGGAGCAGGAGGAGAAACGGGGAGGGCGGCTGCCCATTGCGGCGATCCTGGCGATTGTCCTCTTCTTCCTGTTCTGGGGCTCCCTGGTTCTCGCGGTTCCTTACCATCAATGGGTATTTTCCCCCGCATGGATTTTTGAAACGGTGCAGAGGCGGTTTGGCCAGCTCTATCAATTCCTCTTTGGGGAGGAGACCGCCTTTCGCATTACGGTCTGGCAGTACCTGGCCGTCATGCTGGCGGGGGCGGCGCTGGCCGCCTGCGGAACCGTATTCCAGGGCAGCTTTCGCAACGTGCTGGCGGGGCCCTCCACCATGGGCGTCATGTCCGGGGGGAGCCTTGGCTGCCTGCTCTACTTTCTGCTGATATGGGACGCATCCTCCCAGGTTACTTATGCCACCGCCAGCCTGGAGGGGCCGGAGCCCCAGAGCCTGTGGAGCGTTTACGCCCAGCAGTTCTGCACCCTGCTCGGATGCTTTGCGGGGGTGGCGCTGGTGCTCCTTGTGGCTACGGCGGCGGGCGGGGGAAAGCTGTCCCCCTCCGCCATGGTCCTTTCCGGCACGGTTTTTTCCACGGTGACGCAGAGCGCTTCCACCCTCATTCAATATTACATGATTTTGAGGGACCCCACCGATGTGCGCATCGAGCTGATCCGGGATCTGATGATGGGCAGCCTGAACCGGGTGACCAGCGGCACCACCGTCCTGATGATGGGGGTCCCGATCCTGCTCTGTCTGGGGGTTCTTGTGGCCCTTGGCGGCAAGCTGAACCTGCTCTCCCTGGGGGAGGATGAGGCACTGACCATGGGGGTCAACGTGCCCGCATTCCGGCTCCTGATGATCGTGATCGGCACGGTGCTCACCGCCGTGGTGGTGGCTTTCTGCGGACACATCGGTTTTTTGGGCTTTATGGTTCCGCTGATCGGGCGGAAGCTGGCGGGGCCGGATATGCGGAGGCTGCTGCCGGTTTCCATGCTGCTGGGGGCGATCCTCCTGGTACTTATCTTCGACGCGGCATATATCACCGGCTTGACCGGCTATCTGAACCTGTTTACCAGCTCCATCGGCTGCATTGTGATGGCGGCCACACTCTTACGCCGAAAGGAGGGGGGAGAACGTGCGGCTTTCCCGGGAAGAGATCCGACGCACCTGGGCTGAGGATCAGCGGAAGCGGCGGCGCCGCCTGCTGCGGGCCCTGGGAGTGACGGCGGGGGTATTCCTGCTGAGCCTGTGCGTCCGCTATAACGCCTATTACTATGAGGACAAGTTTGTCCCGCTGGCCTATCTGAAAAGTTACCTCCTGGCCCTGCGGCTGCTGGCCGCCCGGCTCACCAAAAGCGCCCTGTTCTACGACCAGAGCGCCGCGATTGAGGCGGTTGGCGGCAGCATCCTCTACCTGGGCGCCCTGGCCAGGCTGAAAATCACCCTGATGGCCCTGGTGTCCGGGGCGGCGCTGAGCATTGCCGGCGCCATCTTTCAGACGGCCTATCGCAACCCCATGGCCTCCCCCAATATCCTGGGCGCCACCGCCGGGGTGAAGCTGGGAAATGTTCTGGTCATCCTGCTCTACTCCGCAGCGGCTGTGGAAAAGGTCTATCTCCGCTATCAGTTCTGCTACGGCTTTACCGCCGTCTGCGTGCTGGCGATCCTGCTGCTGGGCAGGCTGGCGGGCAGCCGCCGGGAAAATTTCTCCGTGATGGAAATGGTCATGGTAGGTTCCATTGTCTCCCAGGCGCTGAACGTTGTCACCATGTATCTCATGTACCAGTTGGAGGACGAGGATCTGCTCCTCTACCAGCAGCTGAGCCTCGGCGCCTATTTACAGACCGACAGGGTCAGTATGACCATTTTCTTCCTTATTATGGCCATCGCCATTTTGCCGGTGCTTCTGATGCGTTACCGCATGAACATCATCGGGCTGGACAAGATGGAAACCACCACCATCGGCCTGAACCCCAGGCCCCTGCGGTTGGTGGGGCAGCTCTGCGGCGTGCTGATGGTGACCTGCGCCATGATCCACTGCGGCGAGGTGGGGATGCTCTCCATGGTGATCCCCTATATCGTCCGGCAGTCCGTGGGGGCGGATTTCCGCCAGGTGTGCGTATACAGCGCCCTGGGCGGCGGCGTGCTGCTGATGGTGTGCCGCCTGCTGACCAGCTTTTTTGTCATTGAAAACGAGCCGGTTCCGGTCAGCTTTCTCGTAAACCTGATCCTGGTTCCCATCTTTATGGTGATTCTGGCCCGGCAGAGGGGGAACCTGACATGAAATTGGAACTGCGCGATGTGACCTGCGGCTACTCGAAGGGGGAGCCACTGGTGCGCAATGTGAACCTGGTTTTAAACGGCGGGGAAATCTGCTGCATTCTCGGCCCCAACGGGGTGGGGAAAACCACCCTGTTTAAGACCATCCTCAACCTGATCCCGCCCCTTTCCGGGCAGATCTGCATTGACGGGGAGAATATCCGCCGCTGGTCCATCCAAAAGCGCTCCCGCTATTTGGCGTATGTGGCCCAGGCCCACATTCCCGCCTTTCCCTATCGGGTAAAGGAGATCGCGCTGATGGGCCGGATGGGGCAGACCGGCGCCCTGGGCCAGCCCACCCGGGAGGATTATGAGATCACGGAGCAGGCCCTGGAGGAGGTCGGTATTCGCCATCTGCGGGATATGGTGTATACGGATATCTCCGGGGGCGAGCGGCAGCTCTTGATGATTGCCCGGGCCCTGGCCCAGCAGCCCAAGCTGCTGATTATGGACGAGCCCACCGCCAATCTGGATTACGGCAATATGGTGCTGGTCATGGACTGCATCCGCAGGCTGGCGGCCCAGGGGCTTTGCGTGGTTTTCACCAGCCACATGCCGGATCAGGCTTTTATGTGTGAGGCAAAGACCGCGCTGCTGACCCGGAACGCGCCGATCCTGTTCGGCGAGGCCGACCAGGTCATCACGGAGCGGAATCTCTATGAGGCGTATCACACGGATATTCAAATTCTGGAGGTCATCACGGCGGAGGGGCGTCCCATCAAGGTTGTGGCGCCCAGGTTCCGTGCCAGACCCTAAAAGAGCCGGAAGGAGCAGCTTGAATGGATAAAATTGTAACGCGAAAGACAGAAAAGCGGGCCGCAGACTATTTGACGGAGGCGGAGGCCGGGGAAACCAGTCGGCAGATCCGGCGGATCGTGGCGAATATCGAAACGGTGATCCGAGGCAAGCATGAGCAGGTGCTGATCACCGTCCTGTGCCTGCTGGCGGAGGGGCACGAGCTGATCGAGGACATTCCCGGCGTGGGCAAGACCAGCCTGGTTTCCGCCCTGGCAAAGACCCTGGACTGCGGCTATAAACGGATTCAGTTCACCCCGGATGTCATGCCCTCGGACGTCAGCGGCTTCTCCATTTTCAACCAGAAAACGGGGGAATTTGAGTTCCGCCCCGGCGCGGCCATGAGCAATATCGTCCTGGCGGACGAGATCAACCGGGCCTCCGCGAAAACCCAGTCCGCCATGCTGGAAATCATGGAGGAACGTCAGGTCACGGTGGATGGCCGCACCTATCAGATGAAGCCGCCCTTCATGGTGCTGGCCACCCAGAACCCCATCGACTCCCTGGGCACCTACCAGCTTCCCGAGGCCCAGATCGACCGCTTTATGGTGAAGCTGTCCCTGGGCTATCCGGAGTTTGAGGATGAGCTGGCGGTGGTTCTCTCCGGCAGGCAGGCCAAGCGGGAGATCACAAACATCATTAAAGAAGATGAGGTGTTGGAGCTGATCGACCGCTGCGGCCGCGTGTGGGTCAGCGAGCTGGTGGGCGCCTATATTGTGCATTTGGTGGAGGCAACCCGCAGCCATGCGGATATCCGCCTGGGGGCCTCCCCCCGGGGGAGCATTGCCCTGTATGCCCTGTCCAGGGCCTACGCCGTTTCCCAAGGGCGGAACTATGTGATCCCGGACGATGTCAAATATCTGGCCCCCTATGTGCTGTCCCACCGGATCATCCTGACCCATGGCGCAAAGCTGGAAAAAAAGGACCCCCGGGAGATCATCCGCGCCATTGCGGAGCAGATCAAGGTTCCCGTGGATCAGAAGTAAGCGGCCATGAAGAAGCTAGGAAAAATGCTCAGGCCCTGGGGAGGCGCCCTGCTTTGGCTGCTGTTTTTGGGAGTGACCGCCCTGCCTGCGGTGTTTATGAACACCCTGTATGGCTATTTCCCGGCGCTGTTTTTTCTCTTTCTCTCCCTGCTCTCCCTGGCGGGCCTGCTCTGGCTCGGCTTCGGACTGCGGGTGGAGACTGACCTGGCAGATGTGGAGTGCGTCAGAGGGGGCCAGGTGGAGCTGGGGCTGAAGCTGACCAACCGCTCCCCGGTGGCCTGCCCCAGGGCCAGCGCGTGGCTTTCTATTTCCGACCTGTTCGGAGAGACGGATTCCCTGCGGGAAATCCCCTTCACCATCTCCGGCCGGGAGACCATCCGCTTTGACCTTGGAATGGATCTGTCCCATATCGGCCTGTATTCGGTGGGCCTGGATCACCTGGAGATTTCCGACACCTTTGGAATCCTCCGGCGGCGGGTCCCGATCTCCGGGAGGTTTACCGCCGTTGTGACTCCCCGAATCCGCCCCATGGAGGAGGTTTCCGTGGCGGAGGAGATGGTGGCGGAATCCAGCACGGACACCCGGGTCACGGTGGTGGGCGGCACGGACTACACCGGCGTGCGGGAATACGTCCTGGGAGATCCTATGAAGCAGATCCACTGGAAGCTCTCCGCCCACTCCCGGGAATATATGACCAAGCTCCAGGAGAGCAGCCGCCAGCAGGAGTTCGCGGTGATCCTGGATTTTGCGGCGGAGGCAAACCGGGATGCGGAGCAGCTTATGGAGCTGAACGACTGCCTGATCGAAACGGCGCTGTCCCTGATTGAGGAGATCTCCCACCATGATGTGGGCTATGGGCTGCTGTACTGCGACCGGGGGCGCGGCATCGCCCGGGCCATTCCCATGGGGCGGGAGGATGACCGGGCCCTGGTGCAGTCCTTCGCCGGGATCACCCCGAACCCCGGCAGCGAATTTCCGGATGGGTATCAACTGCTGCAGCAGGAGGGGAAGGGGCAAAATCGCGGCACCAATGTGATCGTGGTCACTTCCAGGCTGACGCCGGAGCTGCTCCGGGAGCTTCAGATAGTGAAGCGGCAGCGGAGGAACCCGGAGCTCTATTTCGTGGTGCCCGCCGCCTGGAGCAGCCGGGAATTGGAGCGGGCCGCCGCCCCCCTGCGCCCGTTGGAGGAGCAGGAGATCCCCTATTACCTGGTCTCCACCGCCGAAAACCGGAGGGCAGACCCCGCCCGCCGGGGAGGTGGCGCCTGATGGGTTCTTATCTGAAATCCCGGGCGGCGGATTTGCTGCTCTCCCTGTGCCTGTCGGTGAGCCTGGTTTATACGATTTGCTCCGGCTTTGAGCTGGCGGAGGTCTGGCAGGGCCGGCCCTATGTCATCCTCCCCCTCAGCCTGGCTGTGCTGTTTGTCCTGTGTCTTGCCGCGTACCGGCGGGCTTTCACTCTGATTTGCATTGGCCTGGGCTGCGTGGGCGGGGTCGTCACCGTCCTGTATATGCAGGCCAACCATCCTCTGGCAGAGGAGACCGCCAACAGCGCCTTTCTCTATCTCCTGATCACCGTCCTGACCTCGGTGCTGACCTTTTTGCTGGGGCGCAGCCGAGGGGGGATCATCGCCCTGTTCCTGATTGGGAACCTGGTGGGAGCGGGCGCCCACTTCCTCCAGTTTCCGGCGCCGCTGTGGAGCTTTCTGCTCTTTGCCGTGTCTGCCTTTGCCCTTTATTTCCACCGGGTTTACCTGGCCGGACTGCGGAGGGCGGCCCTCGGCGCGGTGCGGCCCGGCCTCCATCTGATCCAGGCGCTGGCGCTCTGCCTGGCGGCCCTGGGGCTGGCGGTGGGGGTGTACGCCGGAGTGATTCAGCCCATGAACCCGCCGACCCAGGAGCTGAAGCTGATTACGGCTTTGAAATCCATGGACACGCTGAAGGTTTTGGGAGTTTCCACCACAAAGACCGTCCTCAATCCGGATCTGACCTCCATCCTCCCGCCGGAGCAGACCCAGCGCAGCAACGAGGCGGGGGAGGAGCCGGACGATACCCGGGAACAGCCGGAGAACTCCCCCGCTGCGGAGGAGAGCCAGCCTGGTTCCGAGGACATTACGGAAACCGTCCGGGAGCAGCTTTCCGATGTGAGTTACGCCAATGAGGAGAGGAATCTCCTGTGGCTCCTGCTCCTGATCCCCCTGGGGATCGCGGGGCTATATGTCCTGCGGATCGTCCTCCGGCGGCGCTGGCGGGGGCAGGTGCGGGCCCTGCCCCGGGAGGACGGAGTGCTCAATTATTACCGCTTCTTTGTGAAGCGGCTCCGGCGGATCGGCCTGAAGCGGCCGGAGGGCCGCACCCTGGGGCAGTTTGCCCGGGATACCGCCCCGCAGCTGCAGCCCTTTGCCGTGGGAGAGGCCACATTCGCCGCCTTGACAGAGGTGTATGAGGGAGTTTTCTACGGACAACGGGCCGTGACAGAGGAGGAATACCGGATGTTTGAGGACTTTTACGACCGGTTCCCCTCCGCCCTGCGGCATGAGCTTGGCCCTGTCAAATACTATCTGCGGATCTTTCAGTTTTAGCCGCGATCACGATGGAATTAAAGCGAGCTTCGCTTTGATTTAGGGTAGGTCTGAAACAATCGGCGGAAGCGATTTGCGGGAGATTTTTCGTCAGAAAAAGCGCGAAAGCCCGGGAATCCTTTGTGTGTCCCCCGGGGCACAGGTTTCCATGGCTGCGCAGCGCATTTCCGGCGTCGGATCGCCGCAAAGCGCCGAAGGCGCATCTGTTCAGAGATCCCAAACTATACAGAAAAGGAGAATTTACCATGAATCTTCAGAAGCACCTGAAAAAATCACTGGCGGTTCTGATAACCGGCGCGCTGGTTGTCTCAATCATGCTCCCCGCTTTCGCCGAATTAAACGGGGACATCAACGCAGATCAGGAGCAGACCCAGGGCTATACTTACAGCGCTCCCACTGAGCCGATGGAAGTGGATGAGAACATCATCACCGCCTCCGCCCACCGGGCGGCGTCCCCGATCCTGGGCATGATGGGGGTCAACGCCACCTCCGGCTTTGGCATGATCAACGGCTCCGCGCCCTC
The DNA here is from genome assembly GCA_964432375.1 of uncultured Oscillospiraceae bacterium. Lineage (GTDB taxonomy): Bacteria > Bacillota > Clostridia > Oscillospirales > Oscillospiraceae > JAJQBJ01. The sequence continues at coordinate 10,345 of CAYSNK010000019.1, forward strand.
GGATCTGGCCTCCGCCCAGAACTGCGCGGCCCTGGGCATCTGGGGCAGCAGCCTGAACGAGAATCCGGACCCCTATTACTGGAACTATTTCTACAACTTCTACGCGGAGGAGACGGAGGGCGCTGAGCCTGTCGCAAGCTCCGTGGACGGCGGAACTGCCCTGACCAACGGCAACTGGGCCGGCAGCCCTGTCATTGCGGATACCACCCTGTTTGAGGAATACGGCAACATTTCCGGCTCCATTGCCACCCGCCCCGACATCCTGGTGGGCTGCGCCAGCAGCAATTCCGGCGACGACGTGAGCGGCTATGACAGCCAGCTTGAGACGATCCACAGCTTCACCCCCGACAGCGAATACTACCATGAGGGGGACGAGACTTACTCCCCCGAGCTGGTCAGCTATCAGACCACCTACATCAAGCAGATGATCGAGTCCGTCAAGAGACTGGCCAACGCCATCACCCAGGTTGAGGAGGAAACCGGCAAGACCACCCGCTATGGCGACGTTCAGGTCATCGCGAACGACTATGAGAAGTATGTTTACGGCGTCATCGCCTATGTCCAGGAGGAACTGGCCGCCAAGGGCCTGGAGGAAAAGACGGTTGCCGTGCTTACCGCCATCAACGAGGACGGCACCTACACCATCGCGGATTCCCTCGCCACCAGCGCCACCTCCCTGGTGAGAGGATATGAGTACGCCATGTGCGTTTCCAAGAGCCTTGTGGACGAGGTGGGCTCCACCACCGTCACCCTGGAGGAGCTGCTGAGCGCGGACGTCATCATCACCATCAACAACCAGAATATCACCAAGACCGACCTGGAGCAGTCCTTCGGTACGGAGACATACAACGGCATCCTGATCACCAACACGCCCGCGACCCTGTACGGCATGACCATGAACTCCGTGGAGAACGCCATGGGCTATGCCTACATCATCGGCAGTATGTATAGCGATGTCCTGAACATCGACCCCGTTGAGCTGTGCGCTTACTTCTATCAGCACTTCTGGCACGTCACCGACCTGGACAGCCTGGCCACTGTGGTAAAGACCAACTTCTCCGAGACCATCCTGCCCGACGGCGTCACCGGCACCCTGTCCGCCAATTACAGCGCCGCCACGGTGGAGGCCAAGCTGGCGAAGGGCATCGCCTACTACCAGGCCAACGAAGCGGCGTTTGACACGGATGAATACACCCTCATCGGCATGAGCGAGTGGGCGCCGGACACCGCCTCCGGCATCGGCTCCGGCAGCGCGTCCACGGTGTTCACCGATGTGAGCGAAACCGCCTGGTATGCGGACGCCGTGACCTGGGCCTACAACGCAGGTGTCACCGCCGGAACCAGCGACACCACCTTCTCCCCCAATATGACCTGCAACCGCGCCCAGATCGTCACCTTCCTGTGGAACGCGGCGGGCCAGCCCGCGCCCGCCAGCTCCGGGAACCCCTTCACCGATGTGAGCGAAACCGAATGGTACTATGACGCGGTGCTGTGGGCCGTGGAGAACGGCATCACTGCCGGAACCAGCGCCACCACCTTCTCCCCGAACACGAACTGCGACCGCGCCCAGATCGTCACCTTCCTGTGGAACGCGGCGGGCCAGCCCGCGCCCGCCGACGGCGAGAACCCCTTCACCGATGTGAGCGAAACCGAATGGTACTATGACGCAGTGCTGTGGGCCGTGGAGAACGGCGTCACCGCCGGAACCAGCGCCACCACCTTCTCCCCGAGCACAATCTGTGACCGTGCGCAGGCCGTCACGTTCCTGTATAACGACCTGACCTGATTTGGCCTTTGGGCCTTTCGGGTCCCGCGCAAACCAACCGCCCCGGACGGGCTTCCGTCCGGGGCCTTGGCGGAACGGGTTTTGAAAGCTGCGTCAGACCGGCGCCGCGTTCAAAGCCTATTCCCCATCGAAAGGAAGGAAACCATGAAAGTACGAGAGCAAGCTGCCGTCCTGCTGGCGGCGGGACTTCTGGCGGCGCCGCTTTTGACCTCCTGCCGAAGCAGCCCGGTCCTTCAGCAGGTGATCTACACCTATACGGCCCCCTCGGTGGACGAGGAACAGGAGCAGCTCGATCCGGAGGACGAGGGCCGGGAAGATGATCGGTTTGAGAACGAGGAGCGGGACACGGCGGACACCATCCGGGACACTACCCAGGACGAGGGCCTGGAGGATGACCGGGGCGACGGGGAACACTCTATGCAGACGGAGTACGACAGCGCTAAGCCCGGCGATACCGCAGCCGATGACCAGCCCGCCGGACAGGGAACGGCCCAGGAGCCGGAGACTTCCGCCCAGCCGGAGACCACTCCGGCGGAGACAGACAACGGGGCCGCGCCGGGATCGGATAACCCGGGTAATGGGGGAGGGGAGGAGCCCCAACCCCTGGAGACAGCCGGCAAAACCCGAACCTATAAGCAGGTGGTGGACGCCACAGGGGAGAGCGTGGAGGTTCCCGAGGATGTGGGAACCGTCACCGCCCTGGGCGCGGCGGGCCAGATGGTGGAGATGCTGGGCGGCTCCGGGCGTCTGGTGGGCGCGGACGGCGTGTTTCTGTCCTCCGGCCTGGCCCGGAGCGCCTTTGAGGATCTGGGCGGCGTGAACAGCTATTGGCAGACCGGCGGCAGCGGGATTTCCGATGCGGATTTTGCCAGCCTGGTGGCGGCAAAGCCGGATGTGTGCTTCGCGTTCAGCGGGCAGAGCACCTTTACCAACGCCCAGGTGGAGCAGCTGGGGGAGAACGGGATCTCATACGTTGTGCTCCCGGCGCTGAGTTCCGCGGAGAACCTGAAGCTGGCAGTCTCCATTGTGGGCCAGGTGCTGGGCGGCGAGGCGGTTGAGCTTGCCGCAGAGTATGCCGACTGGGTGGACGGGGTGATTTCCGATGTCAGCAGCCGCACTGCGGGCACGGAGTATGTCACCCTCTATCTCTCCCAATGGGACAGCGACGCGACCTATCATCTCAGCGAGGAATACACGCCCGGAACCATTGCGACGGACGGCACCGGCATGGCCGTGGCCTATTCCCCCCTGAAAGCCCAACTGGTCAGCACATTCCTCAGCGCGGCCCATCTGACCAACGAATCCACCAATATCCTGAGCCGCTACCGGGAGAGCACCGGCATTTATGTGGCCCCCATGTTCCATCAGTTCAACGCCACGGTGTCCGGCAGCCGGGGGGTTTACTATGCCACCGGCATCCCCACCGCATACGACCTGTTCGTAAGCCATCAGGCGGCGGACTCGGTTTACTATCAGCTGGGCTGGCGGGAGATCTTCCCGGCGATCATCGTGGCGGACAGCTCCATTCGCAGCCAGATCGAAAGCTGCTATTTCTGGCAGTATCACGAATGTAACGCGGCAGGCTATGTAGAGGAGGGCGGCCAGAACCTCTATCGCGGGGTGGCGGGGAACTACGAGATCTATGTCAACCCCCAGGGAATGTGCAGCTGGGCGGAGGGCAGCCTGGAATCCCCCCTGGAGGCTTATTGGGCCGCCTGCAAATTCACAGGGGCCTACTCCATGGACGAGGTAAAGGAGAAAACCAGGAGCTTTTACCGGCAGTTTTTTGGAGTGTCCCTCAGCGACAGCCAACTGACGGAGATATTTGGAGAATAAAACAACGATGAGGTGATTTCTGTGAGACCGGATTTTGCGAATCTTATATCGAAGGAAAAGGCCCTGGAGCTGCTTTTCTCTCAGTGGACCCCCGAGGCAGAGACGGAGACCGTCCCACTGGCGGACTGCGTGGGCCGGGTGCTGGCGGAGGATCAGTTTGCCCGGTACGATCTGCCCGTGGTGCGGGCCTCCACCATGGACGGCGTGGCGGTGCAGTCCCGGCGGTTCCGGGACGGCGTGCCGGATACCGGCGGCTGGCGGATGGGCGCGGACTTTGTCCGGGCGGATACCGGAGATGACTTTGACGATGCCTATGACGCGGTGATCGCCATTGAGAACGTGACCCTGTTGGAAAACGGGGGAATAGAGATCCTGCCCCGGATCAACGTGTACCCCGGCCTGAATGTAAAGCCCTGCGGAGCGGATCTGAAAGCGGGAGCCCTGCTGGTCAAGGCGGGGACCCTGCTGACCGCCATGGACATGACCGCCCTGGCCATGGGCGGCGGGGCGGAGGTGCCGGTGCTGCGGAAGCCCCGGGTGGGATTTATCCCCACCGGCAGCGAGCTTGTGCCGGCGGGCAGCCCGCTGCGCCGGGGGCAGAACTTTGACGCCAACAGCCTTCTGATGGGCGAACTCCTGCGCCAGATGGGGGCGGAGCCCATCCTGCACCCCATTGTCAGGGATGACAGGGCGGCACTGACGGCGGCGGTGGAGGAACTGCTGCCCCGGTGCGATATCCTGCTCCTGAACGCGGGCACCTCCAAGGGGGGCGAGGACTACTGCGCCGGATTGCTGGCGGAGAAGGGCCGGGTGCTCTTTCACGGCGTTGCGGCCGTCCCGGGGCGGCCCATGAGCATGGCGATCCTGGAGGGGAAAGCGGCGGTAAATCTGTCCGGCCCCACCTTCGCGGCCTTTTACAGTATGGACTGGGCAGTGCGGGCCATGGTGTGCCGCTGGCTTGGCCAGCCTGTCCCCCGGCGGGCCCGGGTGACAGTCACACTGAAGGAAAAGCTCCAGACCCCGCCCTTTTTCTCCGCCATGACCTCCCTGCGGCTGGAGCGGCAGGGGGACGGGGGGTATCTGGCGACACCCCTGGCCCTTCGGGGGCCCGGGAGCGCGGGAACCGCTGCGGCGTTGACTGCGGACGCCGTGTATGTCTCCCGGGTGGGGGAAAAATCCCACGAGGCGGGGGAAACCCTTGAGGTGGAGCTGCTGCGGGAGCTCTGATCGAAGGGGAAATAAAGACAAAAGAAGGCGGCGCCC
>CAYSNK010000019.1:15329-17780 GCA_964432375.1 uncultured Oscillospiraceae bacterium
CCCTTGGGCACATAGCCGTGGTGAAAGCGGCGGAATACCTGCACCGCGTAACGGCTTTCGTTGTCCTGCACCTTTTGGCGCTGGAAGCTGATATACGCTTCCGCCTCAGAGGTGCCCAGGGACTGGTAAAAGCCGCTCATCTCGTCCAGAATGGCGGAAACCGCCTGCCGGATCGGCAGACCGCCGGTGCTGTGAACCACGGAGATCTCCCCCATTTCAAACTTGGCGGCCCGCTTCTGGTTGACTACGGCCCGCACCTGATCGTCCTCGGTGAGGGGGCGCTGGTTCCAGGAGGCCAGATAGAGGAGGAAATAGTGGAGGAAATAGAGATCCTCCTTCCGGATGCTCAGCCTGGTCAGCGGGTTCAGATCCAGCATCCGCAGCTCAATATGGTCGATCCCGGTGCGCCGCAGGTTATCCAGGGTGTTGACCCCCTTCGGCTTGATGCGGATGGGGATATAGAGTTCGCTGGAGGCCCGGATCAGCCCCTTGCCGATCAGCGCCTCGATGGAATCCACATAAGAGGCCACGCTGGTGTAATCCAGGAAGGGGACAAAGTCGTTCCAGTAGCCGATCTCGCTGTTGCGGCGGGAGGCGTAATGGTCGAAGCGGTCTGTGCCATAGGCGCCGTCCCACTCCAGGGATTCGTCAAAGACAGGGCTGGCGGCGGTGAGGAAAACCGGAAGCCAGCTAAACCGGAGGAGCCCGGCGGCCAGGTTCAGGTAAACCTGGTCCCGGTATTCCGGGAAGCTCAGCGCCGACTGGCGGGACCACTGCTCCCGCAGGAGGGCCTCGTCAAAGGAGTAATTGTAGTGAATGCCGGAATAGGCCATCTTGCGGCGGCCATATTTCACAGCCAGATATTCCCGATAGGCGGTTTTGCCCGAGTTTTTTCCCTCATAAGAGGCGATGGGGATCTCGGACTGCCGGCGAATGTAAGGCGGGTTGCTGAAAGGCCAGAGATATTCCGGGCCATCCTCCAGGCGGAGGAGCCGCTCCGTAACCGATGTGTGAATGTCATCCAACATCTCATAGAGCGCCTCAATGGAATCACAGACCGGCGTGATGATTTCCACCTGGTTTTCACAGAAATCCCGATCCACCTCGGGCAGGGGCGGGAAGGGGTGTTTTCGCGGCGAAGCAAAGCCATCCGGACAGACGCGGATACTTTCTCGCTCCAAGCCAAACCTTCCGCTCAACAGGGGGACGCTTCCGCTGCGGTAATCTAGCATATACTCACCTCATTTATTCCATATAAACATACCGAGATGGTGTATTTATAAGATTATAAGAATTATACCATTTTTCCGCTGACTGTCAACAGAATTATGGGAAATGGCCATAAAAATTATCGCTCTCCGGCAAAAAAGGGGAAAAAGCAAAATCCGGGCTTGACATGGGTGAAATGACATGGTAAAATAGCACCGTTGTAAAGCAGATCCCTTTACAAACCGGGATGGGATGGAGGTGCAGGGATGAAAAGCCAGACCTACGAGATGGCGATGCTCTTCGATTTTTACGGCGAACTGCTGACAGATCGCCAGCGGGAGCTTTTTGACCTGTATTACAACGAGGATCTTTCCCTGTCCGAGATCGCGGAGAACACCGGCATCACCCGCCAGGGCGTCCGGGACGCGATCGTCCGTGCGGAGGGGTTCCTCACCGAGGTGGAAGAGAAAACCGGCATGATCGCCCGGTTCCTCCGTCTGAGGAAGGAAGCGGAACTCATCGAGCAGGCAGCCGGGGAGATCTCCCGCATCAACGCCCGGAGTTACCATGACCGCCGCATTGGGGATTTGACCGTACAGATCAGCGAGGCTGCCGGTCACATGAAGGAGTAACCCATGGCATTTGAGAGCTTGACTGAAAAACTCTCCGCCGCTTTCAAAAAGCTGCGGGGCAAGGGCCGCCTGACTGAGGCGGACGTGAAGGAGTCCATGCGGGAGGTCCGCCTGGCCCTGCTGGAGGCGGACGTCAGCTATAAGGTGGTCAAGGATTTCACCAAAAAGGTGACGGAGCGGTGCGTTGGGGCCAACGTTCTGGAAAGCCTGACCGCCGCCCAGATGATCGTGAAGATCGTGAACGAAGAGCTGACCGCCCTGATGGGGGGGAGCTCCTCTAAGCTGACCATCAGCCCCAAGCCGCCTACGGTGGTGATGCTGGTGGGGCTCCAGGGCGCAGGCAAGACGACCAACGGAGCGAAGCTGGCCGGATTGCTGAAAAAGCAGAACGGGCGGCGGCCCCTGCTGGCGGCCTGCGATATCTACCGCCCCGCCGCCATCCGCCAGTTGGAGGTCGTGGGGGGACAGTTGGACATCCCCGTGTTCCAGATGGGGCAGACCGACCCGGTGGAGATCGCCAAAGCTGCGGTGGACTATGCCAAAAAACACGGCAACGACATGGTGTTTCTGGATACCGCAGGACGGCTCCATGTGGACGAGGCCCTGATGA
>CAYSNK010000020.1:0-3697 GCA_964432375.1 uncultured Oscillospiraceae bacterium
GAGAAAATGCTTGCATTTTCGAGAGAGCTTGTCGAGTTCTTCGACAAGCTCAGCCCCCTTGTTAGACAAGGGGGCTCAGACAAAGGGGTTTGCCCTTTACACGGTCTTATCCTGTTCTTTTTCCTCGGGAAGGCGGAGGAGGGCCAGGGCGGTGCGGGAGGGCAGATAGATCCTGATGGCATAGCCGCCGCCGGGCTGGGCCTCCGCCAGGTAGAGGTAGTCCTTGGAGATCCGGTCATAGCCGCCGAAGGCGCCATCATCGGTGGACAGCCGCACCCGGTAGCGGCCCGGGCCGGAGACGGGGATCAGCCGCCCCTCGTAGCTGTTGGCCGGGTGGAAGTTGAAGAGGAACTGGACGCCCCCACGGGCATAGGAGATCAGCTTGTCCCCCTCGTGGATATAGCGGAACTCGGGCTGGCCCTTGGAGAGGAAGTCCAGCTCCCGGGCCATGTGGATCATGGCGGCGTCAAACTCGTTGAGCCAGCCGTATTTCAGGAAGCCGTTGTCCACCAGGTTCCACTGGCGGCGGCAGTATTGATAGCTCCAACCGTTGCCCTCCCGGGGGAAGTCGATCCACTCCGGGTGGCCGAACTCGTTGCCCATGAAGTTCAGATAGCCCTCCCCGGCGTTGGACAGGGTGAAGAGCCGCAGCAGCTTGTGGAGGGCAATTCCCCGCTCCACCACCGGGTTTTTGTCCGCCTTGTCCATGGCGGTGTACATCTCCGCGCCGCAGAGCCGGAAGATCACGGTCTGATCCCCCACCAGGGCCTGGTCGTGGGACTCCACATAGCCGATGGCTTTTTCCCCCGGGCGGCGGGAAATCAGGCTGCCCCAGAGATCCCCCAGGGGCCACTGCTCATCCGTCTTTTCTTTGATGGTCTTGATCCACAGATCCGGGGCCCCCATGCTCAGCCGGTAGTCAAAGCCCAGCCCTCCCCAGGATACGGGCAGGCACATCCCCGGCATCCCGGACATATCCTCCGCGATGGTCAGGGCATCCGGCTTCACCTGCCGGATCAGCTCGTTGGCCAGCTGGAGATAGGTCACAGCCTCCAGGTCGGTGTTGGGGGAGAAGTAGGCGGGATAGCCGTTGAAATCCTGGCCCAGGCCGTGGTTGTGGTAGAGCATGGAGGTGACGCCGTCAAAGCGGAAGCCGTCGAAGTGGTATTCCGTCAGCCAGAATTTCAGGTTGGACAGGAGGAAGTGGAGCACCTGGGGCTTGTCGTAGTTGAAGAGCTTGGTGCCCCAGGCGGGGTGCTCCCCCTTGGGGCCGCTGTGGAAGAACTGGTAATCGGTTCCGTCAAATTCGTTGATGCCCTCGGCGGTGTTTTTCACCGCGTGGGAGTGTACCAGATCCATAATGACCCGGAGGCCCATGCTGTGGGCCTTGTTCACCAGGTATTTTAAATCCTCCGGGGTGCCGAACCAGGAAGAGCAGGCGTAGAAGTTGGAAACCTGGTAGCCGAAGGAGCCGTAGTAGGGGTGGTTCATAACGGCCATGAGCTGGACGGTGTTGTAGCCCAGCCGTTGGATACGGGGGAGGATGTTGTCCGCGAACTCCCGGTAGGTGCCGATGCCCAGCTTGTCCTGGGCCATCCCCACATGGCTCTCGTAGATATAGGGGGCCTCCTTGCAGCGGAAGCCCTGATCCGTCCAGGGATAGGGCCGGGAGAAGTCCCAGACCTCGCAGCACCACTGGACGGTTTTGGAATCCTGCACCACCCGGTGGGCGTACAGGGGGATGTGCTCCCGGCGCGTTCCGTCGTGCTCCACGATCACCTTGCACTTGCAGCCGTTCCACAGGGCGTCCTTCCCCTCCAGGACCAGCTCAAAGACTCCGTTCCCCAGAGGGGTCAGGGGATGGGAGGCGGGGTTCCACTGGTTGAAGTCCCCCATGAGCCAGAGCCGCTGGGCGGCGGGGGCCCACTCCCGGTAGACCCAACGGTTCCCCTCCCGGTGGATGCCGAAGTAGGCGGCGCCGTTGGCAAAGTCGTTCAGGGTTTTCACGGAGGACAGGAGCTGGGCCAGCTTCCGGCTGTATTGGCTCATCCGCAGCTCCAGATCCCGGCGGTAGGGCATCAGGCCCGGGTCAAGCCGGAGGATCTTCAATAGGGGGGCAGTTTCGGCAGTCATAAAGGCACCTCCTGATTTCATTTGGGGAAGCTCTAAACAAATCGGCGATGACGCATTGGTTCAGAGGTTCCCTAGATATTGTGTCAATTCGGGCAGCCGGGCGGCGGTTTCCCGCCGGGCCTCGTCATATAGCCTTTGCAGCTTGCCCAGGTCGGGCTCCAGCCGGGTGACCTCCACCGGCTGCTCCGGGGCCAGGACGAAGATATGCCCCCGGCGCTCCAGCTCCTCCAGCTCCTCCGCCAGCCGGTTATACCGCTCGCTGACCGACAGCAGGTTGGAAAGGAGCATGGGGTGGGCGGCGAAGCGCGCCCGGTAGAGCAGTTGGTCTTTCCGGGATTCCGGGGGCTTCCGGTAGGCCCGGTGCCGGGTACGCACCACCACGATCTTCTCATAGCCCTGGGCCAGGGCCCAGTCCAGGGGGATGGCGGTGGACAGTCCCCCGTCCAGATAGGTGAAGCCGCCCAGCTTCACCGGCTGGGACACCAGGGGCAGGGAGGAGGAGGCGGCCAGGGCCAGGAAGAAATCCTCCCGGCTCATCTGCCGGTGGTCGAAGAACGTTGGCAGGCCGGTTTCGCAGCAGGTGGCCACCGCCACAAACCGCTGGGGGCTGTGGAAAAGGCTCTCCTCGTCCAGGGGATAGGCCCGGGACAGTTCATCAAAGAGGTAGCGGAACCCGAAGAGGCCGTGCTCCGCTTTCAGCGCCCTGGCCCCCACATAGCTGGGGTCATGGCGATGGCCCAGGTTGATGGTGTGGGAGCGGCCCGGCTGCCGGGAGATGTAGTTGGTGCCGGTGAGGGCGCCGCCGGAGACTCCCGCGGCATCCATCCAGATATTCTGTTCCATGAGGACGTCCAGCACGCCGGCAGTGTAAAGAGTGCGGAAGGCTCCGCCTTCCAGGAGTAAGATTGGGGATTTCATAGGGATTCTGCCTTTCTTCGGTATCATTCAACGTCAAAATTCGGGTCAAACACGTCCGCCTTCAGCTGCTCCCAGGCGTCGGGGTGCTCCACATAGTACAGGGGGCACTCCTTGCCGGTGATGTCGTAGTGGCGGATGATGTCCTCCTCCCCCAGGCCGTAAAGGTCGCAGAGGGCCCGCAGCAGCCGCACCAGAGAGCGGTAAGTCTCCTCATTAAAGGCCCCGTCCGCCCCGGGATGGCAGCACTCCACCGAAAGGGTGTCCTCATTCCGGCTGTTGGAGCAATAGGCGATCTCGTCCATGGGGACGCACTGGATGATCTCCCCTTCCAGCCCCACCACAAAGTGGCTGCTGGCGGAGGTAGCTCCGCTGTCCGCCAGGCTTGCGAAGTAATTCCGGTTCTGCCGGGCGGTGGTGCCGGGGTTGCCCACATAGTGTACCACGATCCCGGTGACGGCGGGCAGAGAGGTGCCGGGCCGGGAGTAGGGGTTCACCGGCAGCAGGTCCTGGGTCACCCAGTCCTCCTCCAGCAGGGAATAGGGGTTCTGATCCCCCAGGAAAAGCTGGCGGAGAGTATCGGTGATGCCGGCGGAAACCTGTCCCCCGGCGGCCTCCCCGCCGGAGCGGGGCCAGGCCAGCGCCACCA